>CAZHKD010000017.1:0-22370 GCA_964533255.1 uncultured archaeon
TGATTCTTTTTATGGCGGTTCTGCCGATACTCGGGGAAATAGCAGCCCAGTTCATCGTCGGTCCGCCGCCGAAACCGCCTTCAGTTCCGCCTCCCGGCGTGCCCGTCCCCCCACACAGTGAAGAAGGTGTTTCGGTCAGGATTGAAGAAAAGATGCCGGCTGAGAATGAGGAGGTGAAAAAGCTTTGGGAGGAGTATCAAAGGCAGAGTCGGGAGTACTGGGAAAAGAAGCGGGCAGTGTCTGACACTTTCTCAATCCTCTCTCCAACAACCAACTATCTCGCCCTTCTATCGTCTCTCGGTACGCGACCCATTTTTGAAACCAGAGACACAACAAAAAATCTGGTAGGCTTCATTGCGCTGCCAGTAATTTTCTTCATCCTGAGCTATGTAAAATTCCTGAGGATGGATATTACATGAAGAGGCCGCATTGGAAAAGGTGAGTGGTAAATGAGGCTGAAAGGTGTAAAGGTCATCGTCATCCTTTTAGCAGCTCTTCTGGCTGCAGGGTCTCTTGAGAGCGACGTGAGGGGTGTGAATGCCGTTCCCGGGGAACTTCTGAAGTTCCGGCTAACCCTCACCAACGACTATGAAGCGGAAGTTTCTGTTAAGCTCAGCTATACTGCCCCTGATGGTTTCAGTGGGAGGTTTTTCTACAACGGGAAGGAAGTAAACTGGATACGGCTTGACGCCAATGAGAGCAAAACAATTGAGTTCTGGCTTGAAGTGCCAAAGGATGCAGATGAGAAGGAGTACACAGTTTGGGTTCACGGTCTTGGCTCAACAACTCTCAGGATTAACGTGAGGATGCCTGAAGAACCTATAGAAATAACTCCGGGCTTCTCCGGTGTAAGGGTTGAGGCCGGAGAGAAGGTAACGATTCCAATTGAGGTAAAGAACAAGGTTAATGCGGAGCTTGAGGTAGATCTGTCCTGCATAGTCCCGGAGAACTGGACGTGGCGGTATCTTGATGGTGAAACTGAAGTCTACAGACTGATTTTAAAGCCAGGCGAAACGAGGCAGCTTAACCTTGAAATCGAGACGGACAGCCAGGCTGACGTGGGAGAATACGCAATTAAGCCCAGAATGAATGGTCAAGTGGCGGAAATTCTTGTTTACATAACCAAAACACACAAGGGTGAGAAGGGGAAGATAAAGCTGAAAGTTGTTGGTAAAGATGGAAGGGCTGTTGAATCGGCGCAGGTAAGGGCAGTGGGAGCGGTTGAAGAGGTCTTCCTGAGCTCCGCAGAGGGGGAAGCTGTCATAGAGCTCCCACAGGGAGTTTACAGTGTAGAAATAGTAAAGAAGGGGTATGAAAGCAAGGAAATTAGGGATGTGGATGTAAAGGCCGGAAAAACCACAGATCTGGGAACGATTGTGCTGGAGAAGAAGCCCTATTACTCGGAACTCGTTGTAACAAACCCGAAGCTATCCTTCACAATTGGGACTGGAAATCCAACTTTTAAGCTGAGAATCGAGAACAGGGGGTATCTGGACGACGTATTCAAGCTCGAGGTTCATGGTCTGCCGGAGAACTTCTATTACAGATTCAAGGAATCTCAGGAGTCAGTTGAGGGGATTTCTGAGGTCTTTGTAAAAAGCGGTGAGGTAAAGGAAATTTATTTGGAGATCATCCTGCCCTACAACGCTGAGCCGGGGAGCTACAATCTGACTGTGAGGGCTGACGGCAATTACGATATTGAGGAAAACATCACGCTGGTTCTGAGGGGAGAATATGCCATGAGGCTGGAGCCTGTTGGAGGAAGATATCTGATAACAGCGGAGCCTGGAGAAGTGGTGGAGCTGAGGCTCCTTCTCATGAATTCGGGGAGAGGTGCATCCATAACAAATCTGAAAATAGAGGCTGAGGCCCCATCTGACTGGAGCGTGTCCGTTGAACCATCTCAGATTTCCGCTTTGATGCCGGGAGATAGCGTTATGGTTACGGTCAGCACCGCAATCCCTCCGGACATTCTGCCCAGCGAGTACAGGGTGAAGGTGAAGGCAGAAGGAGACCAGACAAGCCTTCAGGAGGAGTTTAAGGTGGTGGTGAAGGAGAAGAGCAATGCGGCTCTCATAGGCGGTGCAATTATTGCGGCATCGCTCATTTTACTGCTGGTGATCTACAGAAAATTCGGGAGGAGGTAAATGGGGCTATCAATGGGTATCAGCCGCGACCTTCAGCACACGCATGCCCCCTCCTTTAGGCACGTCAACGAAACATTTAAATAGCCTTCTCCTTTAATACGGGAAAAGTCTCTAAATTTAGGATTGTGCACATAATGGAGGATTGATTAGATGAGCAGACGTTCACAGGTAATGAAGTTCGGAGAATTCGGAGGGAGATACGTTCCCGAAGTCCTTATACCTCCCTTAAAAGAGCTCGAGAAAGCGTATGCAGAAATCAGAGAGGATGAGGAGTTTCAGAAAGAGCTTGATTATTATCTCAAAAATTATGCCGGCAGACCAACCCCTCTTTACCTCGCCAGGAACCTGACAGAGAGGGTGGGAGGGGCGAAAATATACCTGAAGAGGGAAGACCTGCTTCACGGAGGAGCCCACAAGATAAACAACACCATAGGCCAGGCTCTGCTGGCGAGAAGGATGGGGAAGAAGAGGCTGATAGCAGAGACGGGCGCTGGACAGCACGGCGTTGCTACTGCCATGGCAGGAGCCCTTCTCGGAATGCAAACGGAAATATACATGGGAAGTGAAGACGTTGAGAGGCAGCGAATGAACGTTTTCAGAATGAAGCTGCTTGGAGCAAAGGTCACACCTGTTGAGGGTGGCACGAAGACGCTGAAAGACGCAATAAACGAGGCGCTGAGGGACTGGGTGGCAAGTTTCGAGACTACGCACTACCTCATAGGCTCGTGCGTCGGCCCCTACCCCTATCCCGAGATGGTCAGGGATTTTCAGTCGGTCATAGGGAGGGAAGCGAGGCAGCAGATTCTTCAGATTGAGGGGCGTTTGCCCGATGCAGTTGTAGCTTGCGTCGGAGGGGGCAGCAACGCAATGGGCATCTTCCACCCCTTTGTGGATGATGACGTAAGGCTCATAGGCGTTGAGGCAGCCGGGAAGGGAATTGAGACCGGAGAGCACTCCGCATCGCTTAACGCTGGCAGAAAGGGCGTTCTGCACGGCATGCTTTCCTACTTCCTTCAGGACGATGAGGGGCAGATAGGCGATGCCCACAGCATTGCTGCCGGCCTGGACTACCCCGGAGTCGGCCCGGAGCACGCGTATCTCATGGAGGAGGGCAGGGCGGAATACGTTGCCGTGACAGATGACGAGGCTTTGAGGGCTTTTGCTGAGCTCTCGAAGGCAGAGGGAATACTTCCAGCACTGGAATCTGCCCATGCAATTGCTTATGCGATGAAGCTTGCAGCCGAGATGAGCAGAGATGAAATTGTGGTTGTCAATCTGTCTGGGAGGGGCGATAAGGACCTCAACGTGGTGATGGGCGCACTGGAGGGGATCTGAAATGATAAGTAAATCAGGTAAATCGCTCATAACCTTCATAACTGCCGGCGATCCCAGCAAGAAAGCAACGCTCAACTTCATGCTGGCCATGGAAGAGCATGCGGATGTTATTGAGCTGGGCGTCCCCTTCAGCGACCCGATGGCTGACGGCAGGGCAATTCAGAAGGCAAACTACAGAGCTCTGAAAGCGGGAATAAGGTTAAGGGACGTTTTTGACATCGTTAAAAGTTTCAGGGAGCACTCGGAAAAGCCTGTTGTGCTCATGAGCTACTTCAACCCCATCTACGCAAAAGGAATCGAGAGATTCGTGAGAGATGCGAGCGAGGCGGGAGTCAGCGGGATGATTGTCGTTGATCTGCCGCTGGAGGAAGCTGGCGAGTATCTGGAGATGTGCGAGAAACACGGCATGGCGACAATTTTCCTGGCGGCTCCAAACACCTCAGATGAGAGGCTCATGGCGATAGACGAGGTTTCCGAGTTCATCTATCTTGTTTCAACATACGGGGTTACCGGAGTGAGAGATGAGGTGCCACCAATAGCCTTTGATGCTCTGAAGAGGGTGAAGAAAGTCTGCAGAAAGCCTGTAGCTGTCGGATTTGGCGTGTCGAAGCCGGAGCACGTCCGGAAGCTGATAGAAGCTGGAGCTGACGGGGTTGTTGTGGGAAGCGCCATTGTGGAGATTATTGAGAGGTATGGGGAAGATGCCGCTGAGGAGATTCAGAGGAAGGTTAAGGAGTTGAAGAGGGCAGTTTAGAGGCATGTTGAGTAGCGTGGCGAGTCCTGCCATGGGAAAACAGACGGAGACGGTAATAATTCCAGATACAAAGAACCTTTCACCAAAGGATCTGCTGTTTATCGGTTTTGCACCCTATTTCGCGTACATGCTTCGCACAGGGATGGAAAAGCAGGAGCACTCTGCCAAGGATGGGGCAGATTCTATGGGCACGTCTACGATATGTAGGGAGTGGATTTGGGAGAATGGAAAGTGACGGGGGAGGTGACATAATTCTTTCAAGCATCTCTCCTCACATAAGGCTTGCCAAGGCATATTTCAGGAACAAGGTTCTGAGAAAAAAGCAGCCTGTCGTTTTTGCACACATGGTGACGTTCAGGTGCAACATGCGCTGCCACTACTGCTTCTACTGGAAAAGGGCTGGAGACGAGGTAGGTTTGAAGGAGATAGGGAGGATGCTGAAAGAAGCTTCAGAGATGGGCTTGGCCGTTTACACAGCCACAGGAGGCGAGCCCCTTCTGAGGAACGATATTGAGAGCATTACTGCCACTGCAAGGGATTTCGGCTTTTACACAACTCTCGTCACGAACGGACTTCTTTTAAGAGGAAAGGAACTTAACGATCTCGATTTGCTCACAGTAAGCCTCGATACACTGGACAGAGAAAAATTCGCCAGAATTACGGGAATTGATGCTCTAAGCAGAGTCCTCGAAGCTGTTGAATGGGCTTCGGAAAGGTTCAGGATGAACATAAACGTGGTTGTGCACGAGGAGAATGCAGATGAGGTCTGCAAACTCGTTGAATTTGCTGACTCCCTTGGGATTGGCGTAACTTTCGAGCCAGTTTCAAGCTATTTTACCGGATGTCCGGACATCTCATCAACAACGCTCAGAAAAGCTTTTACCGAAATTTTAAGGCTCAAGAAGGAATATAAGTGCATATGGAACACGGAAAGCTATCTGAGGTTGATAGCGTCAGAAAAAAGATTTCCATGCCTCCCCTACCTCTTACTAAGGGTTAATCCCGACGGGACGGTGATAGCTCCGTGTTACGAAGTGGAGTATGTGGTAGTTGGAAGCCTCGTTTCCCAGAGCATGAAAAGCATAGTGAACAGCGATAAGTTCATCACAACCTGCGAAGCCAGGAAAAGCTGCGGAAAATGCTACCTGCTCTGCTATGTTGAACCTTCAATGGTGTTTTCGAGCCTGAAGTGGGCTGTGAAAAGTGTTTATGAGATGCTGAAGTTTAAGCACCTGTCTAATTCTTGCACAACAAAATCGTTACACAATTAAGCTAAAAAAGATCGGGATCGCGTAGAACTCATCCCTGCACTTCACGATGGTCTGTATCCCCTTTTCGGCGCAGACATCCATTATCCGCTTAGTCCCCCCTTCATTATCCCCCTGTATTTGCCAATCCTTGTTGCCCTGAACGCATCGCTGCCAGCACCTATAACGATATCAGTTTCCAGCGGGTCGTCACAGTTCCCGAAAATGTCCATGCACCTGCAACGCCCTAAGGCGATGCTGGTTGAAGGATCTATGACCTTCTTTGCCTCATTCCCAGTAAGCACCCAAGCGTTTTCCTGACTTTTTCAGGAAATAAAGCTCTCTGGTGTTATGATAGGTAAGAAACCGCCTCGGTACCGGCTCAAACCTCAATCAGCCTCCCATCTTCCCCAACTTTGAACCTGGCAAATCCCGGCTTGACATCAATGACTATGCTCTGGTCAACGCCGATGGTGTAAGTTTCCTCGAAGCCGAAGAATTCTTCGGTCCTTTCAACTTTCAGAACGACGTCGTAGAACCTCTCCATGAGCTTGCTTACTGCCCCGTCATAGAGCTTTTCAGGGTACTTGCTGATCAGCGTAACGCTATCGGACATCGAGTCGAAGAGTCTCAGAATGTCTACCATCGCCCTCTGCCCGTACATAAGTGGAATTATGGAGAAGCCATGGAAGATTACCGCATCATCGTGGTCGAACTCCTTCGCAACCTCAAGAAACCTCTTGTACCATGCTGGGTCGAGATTTATGAGCCTGTAAAGCTCGCCAAAAGAAACTCTGTTCTTTAACCCGATTTTTATAATCCTGGTTTTGCTGAGGAGCTCGGCTATGTGCGGAGACACCTTTGAAATTGACTCGTACGTCTTTTCAAGCCGCCTGTACATCGTGTCAGAGAACACGGCAATGAACAGGTTTTTTAAAGAGAAGTGCGGTATTATGTGGTAAAACAGAAGACTCCTGACGGCATACGGCGAGTCGTATACTATGAGCGTCCTGAGGCCTTCGAGCCTGGGAATGATATTATCGAGGTCGAAATCTCCATTCTCGCCCCCCCCCCGGGGAGCTTCTGACCTTTCCATGGTTTATATTTCCTTACCAAATTTTAATAATTTTTTTGGTCAGCTGTCGGTGCTCGAAGTTTGGTTTTCAATCCTCACATAACAATCTCTTTGAGCTCATCAAAAGATTAAAGAAAGTTCGTAACCTATACGAAACCATGAGGGCTTCGATGGGAATAAAAGAGCTTGACGAGATCCTCAACGGCGGACTTCCAGTTCCTTCTGCGCTCCTGATCCTGGGCGAGGTCGGAACAGGCAAAAGCGTGCTCTGCCAGCAGTTCGTATACGCTCAGGCCAGGGAAGGCATTACCTGCACGTACTTCTGCATAGACAACCCTCCTTACGACGTCAGGGCCAACATGGAGAGCCTGGGCTGGGATCCGAAGGAGCTGGAGGAAAAGGGCCTGATAAGGTTCGTGGACTTCTTCGTCGGCAGAGAAGAGGAATCTGATGAGGCGTATCAGGGAAACCCCAGGGATTACGAGGAGCTCGTATCCACAATGAGGGGGTTCTTCATGCAGAACAAGAGGTTCGTTGTGGACTCCATCTCCTCGATAGCCTTCCTCCACGGAGAATCCAAAGCCTACGACTTGATACTGAGGATCTACGGCTGGATTCTGAAGACGAAGAGTGTCGGCATAGTCAACGCTGTCAGGGGCATGCACAGCCCAGCTTTCGAGATAGCAATGCAGCAGGCCTTGGGAAACGCCATAGTTCTTGAGAGGGAAGAGGAGAGCGTTTACCTGAGGGTCGCCAAGACCACGAGAACGCCTCACAAGAAGGAAAGGTTCGGGCTGGAGATAGATGGGAGCGGTGTGAGGATACTGATTTAAGCTGACGTATACTTTGATAATATAGAAAATAAATTAGAATAAAACCGAAAGTGATTTAAATCCAAGTATTTTTCAGAGGATGCGTGTTTAGAGAGGAAAAGATCCTCATCATCACGCAGCTTGGAGTAGAATGCTACTCTCTTCTCGTCAAATTAGCCTCCAATCACGATAGAATAGTGTGGATCTCTTCAAACCCCTACATTTCCCGTGAAATCCTGAAGGCCTATTCTTGCAACGGCAGTTCGGAGCTATTCAGCTTTTACCCCAGATTCGGTCATGCTGTCAATCCGCTCAACCTTAACGAGATCAGCCTTGCAATTTCCCGCTCCGGGAACGAGCGATCCTGCGTGATAATTTCGTGCATTTCCGAGCTCATAATGTACCACGGAGTCAGCAAGGTGTACCACTTCCTTCTGAGCGTAATGAGGAATACGAGGAAGTTTCTGGCCATGATGGTCGATGGGGCTCAGGACAAGAAGGACGAGCTTCTGATTTCAACGCTTTTTGATGCAGTCTTCAGACTTGAAAAGAGGCCGATCAGCGACGAGTGGGGGATACTGCTCGTACCAGAACTGCACATACCGAATAAAACCTACATGCTCAGGTATGACAAAGGTGTCGTTGAAATCGAGCAAACGTGAGTGCGGCGCAGAAAAAACTTAATAGCCGCAGGATGGCTGACAAATACTGGGATCAGGATTATAAAAATTGACCAGGAGGTATCACCATGAAGATCCCCACAGGCATCCCCGGTTTTGATCAGATCCTTAAGGGAGGCCTCGATAAAGGCTGGAGCTACCTGATCAAAGGTGAGCCGGGCACGGGTAAAACGATCTTCGGCCTGCAGTTCCTGCTCAGCGGAGAGAAATCGGTCTACATATCCTTCGACGAGACGTTCGAAGAGGTGAAGCGTCAGGCTGAAAACTTCGGCTGGGACATTGACGGCATCCACTTCGTGGACAAGGTTAGGGAGATGGATATTCTGGGTGGCGGCGTTCTTTTCTACGACTACGACAGCATCGCCGACATAACAGAGTTCATAGAATCCATAACCAGGCTTAAAGAGCTCGAAGACGTCGAAAGGGTTTTCATTGATGGCATAGGGGTTCTGAAGGACGCAACCAGAGACGACTCCATTTACCGCAGAATACTGTCCTCAATCGTCAACTTCCTGAATTCCATAGGGGCGACGACGATAATTTCAGCAGAGATGACGAACGATGTTGGCAGGGACATCATAAGCTACCTCGTGAGCGGAGAGTTCGTATTTAGAAGGGTGAAGAGAGGGGACGGAAGGGTCTTCAGGACGATTGAGGTTCTCAAGTACAGGGGCGGCGACGCTTACCTCGGCCAGCACTACTTCAGCATAACTGGCAACGGAATCGTCGTCTATCCAATAATCCCTGTTTACAGGCCAAAGAATTACGAAAGGAGGCTCATTTCAACGGGAAATCCTGAGCTCGACAGAATGCTTGGGGGCGGGATATACAGGGGATCCAAGGTCTACATAGCCGGAAAGACCGGAGTTGGGAAAACGAACCTCTGCCTTCAGATTCTGAAAGAGAACGATGAAAGGGGCAACGTCGGAATCCTTTACGCGTTTGATGAGTCCAGGGACGTCATTTTGAGGAAGTACAGGGAGGTGTTCGGCTACGAGCCCAGGAAGCTCATCGTAAGGGAGTTAAGCGATGCAAGCCTGGGGGAGTTCTACAACATGGTTGTCGAGGACGTCAGGCTAAATCCGGAGATAATCGCCGTAGATCCTCTGAATGCCGTTGATGAGATGGCCCTTTCGACGGCAGAATTCATATCGGCCTTATCTTTGCTAAAGGGGCAGCTTGAGGCCCTTGGAATAACCTTCATCGGCACGTATGAGATAACTCAGCCCGTATTCGAGTTTCATTTCACCGGAGCTGGCATGAGCAGGTTTGCAGACTATCTGATAGTGGGCAGGCACATGGAGGTGGAGGGAGAGCTCCTCAAAACAATTGCAGTTATCAAGAACAGGTTCGGGAATCACGAGAGGACAGTGAGGGTTCTTGACATAGTGGACGGCGGGGGGTTGAAGATAGGTGAGCCGCTGAAAGAGTACCGCGGGTTGATGAGCGGTGTGATTCAAAAAGCGGAATAGGGTTGCGTTGGTGAAAATACAAATAATCGGGAATAATTTTTTATCCTGTCTGGCTCTGGTTTGGACATGATAACCGAGTTGCTCGAAACGTATAATGCCCAGTTCTTCGTTCAGTATGCAAGCAGCAGGGATGCAAACTTCTTCTATTCAACGGGATTCAGGGTTCACGACCCGGTTCTTTATGTGCTTGGCTCAGACGGCACAGATTTGCTCGTCGTGCCTGACATGGAGAAAGGCAGAGCAGAGAGGGAGAGCAGGGTAAGGGAAATTGCGGGGCTTGGGGATATAGGTTACTACGAGAACCTCCGTTACTATAAAGATGCAAGAACCGCTTTAGCTCAGACCTACCTGGAGCTTTTGCAGTCACACGGAGCGAGAAAAATACTGATCCCTTCCAGCTTTCCCTCCTTCCTCTCCTTTTACTTCCTCAAACAGCTGGAAGTTGAGGTTGTGGAAAACCCCTTCTCCAAAATGAGGGCTGTTAAGAGGAGAGACGAAATTGAGAAGATAAAAGAGGTGGCAGAGGTCACCATAAAAGCCTTTGAACACGCTCTTAACTTCATAAAGGCCAGAAAGAGGTGCGAGGCTGTGAGGAGCGAGATCGAAACCTACCTTTATTCCAGGAGGTACCTTGCAGAGGACACCATAGTGTCTTCAGGAAAGCTCTCTGCCGACCCCCACCACATCGGGATGGGTGAGATTGAGAAGCACGTGGTGGTGGACATCTTCCCCAGAAGCAGAGTCCACGGCTACCATGCAGACTTCACCCGGACTGTTTTGCTTGAGGATTTTGAGGAGGTAGAGGAGATGCTCGAAGCGTGCATCGAGGCAAAGAATAAGGCAATTGAGATGGTGAAAGAGGGCGTTTTTGCATCAGAAATTCATCAGACGGTGTGCGATGTTCTTGAAGACCACGGCTACCACACTCTCCGCCACAAAGCCGGAGAAGGATTCATACACTCTACCGGACACGGAATCGGTCTGGAAGTCCATGAGCTGCCGAGGATATTTGAAAGTGGAGAAAAGCTTAAAGCCGGCATGGTTTTCACAATAGAGCCCGGATTGTACTACCGGAAGTGGGGAGGGGTGAGGGTTGAGGATACCGTGGTTGTTAAGAAGAATGGCTGTGAGGTACTCACGCCCTATCCCGACAGGGTCGATTTGAGGTGATGGCTGGTAGCCAAAACCGGTAGCTGAAATGTGGTGGCTGAGGTGGTATTGTGGATGTGAATAATGTAAATGAGGAAAGACTCGAGAAGACAATCAAAGCTGGAGAAGTGCTGAGACAGGTTAGAGAGGAAGTGAGGCCCAGGATAAAACCAGGGACAAAGCTCCTTGAAGTGGCAGAGTTCGTCGAGGATAGGATAAGAGAGCTGGGAGCTGAGCCAGCGTTTCCTGTCAACATCTCCATAAATGCTGATGCCGCCCACTTCACGCCGAAAAAAAATGATGAGAGGGCGTTCAAGGAAGGAGACCTTGTTAAGATTGATATTGGCGCTCACATCGACGGCTTCATTGCGGATACTGCATTTACAGTTGACCTCGGCGATAACGAAGAGCTTGTGAAGGCAGCAGAGGAGGCGCTGAGAAGGGCAATTGAAGTTGTGGAGCCGGGGATAGAAACATCAGCTATAGGGACGGCAATAGAGGAAGCTATCAAAGAATTCGAATTAAGACCGGTAGTGAACCTCACCGGCCACGGCTTCCTGCCTTACGTTGCCCACGCACCCCCCACCATCTACAACTTCAAAACCGACAGAGGCGTTAAGGTGGAGGAGGGCATGGTCTTCGCCATAGAGCCATTTGCTACCAACGGGGCAGGGAAGGTGGCGGAGAGGGGAGAGGTGGAGATATACTCTGTGGTTGCAGCCAAGCCCACCAGAATGAAGATGGCCAGAGATCTGCTTAAGGAAGTGGAGAAGTACAAAACCCTCCCCTTTGCCAAAAGATGGCTTACAAAGGCTCCAGAAGTAATCCTTTCGAAGCTGGTGAGGGAAGGAATACTCAGGAGTTATCCCGTACTCACTGAGGTCGACAGGGGTCTTGTCAGTCAGGCAGAGCACACGATAATCGTAGAGAGCGACGGAGCAAGGATTGTTACCTGACTTATTTAAACCTCCCTGAGGTTTAAACAACATCCTAATCTTCAAACCACCAGCTTGGTAATGCCGGAGAATATGATGATGGATGCTATGGAGTTGGAGCCAGGAACAGGATAATCCCCATACCGTATTTCAATATCCGGATTCACCCTTTCGATTCTGGAGATGCAGGCGAAGAGACCGTCCATCGTTATCTCTTCTGGCTCGCCGCTGAAAACCAGCAGAGCGCCTTTGGCCGTTGTGACATCGCACTTCACGCTGAGGCTGGAAAGGCTCTCATCGACCATGTCCACCATTCTTTTGGTTCTGATTGCTTTGAGCTCGCTCTCCCGTCTGTAAACTATTCTCCTTATGAGGTGATGCTGGAGTTTCTGCCTCGACATGCCCAGCACTGCTAACCCCCTCTTCCTTATGGCATTGAAGACATCGCTGGTATCAACCACAACCTCTCCAGCCCTTCTCTTTTTCAGATCTATTTCTCCAACAAGGGCGATGGTGTTGAGGGACTCCAGAACGTAGTCTCTGTAGTTGCCTCTTCTCTCAAAAATAATTGGCACGTCAAACCTTTTACTTGCATTTCTCAGCCTCATCCCCATCTCTCTGAAATCTGCCTCATCCAGTGTCGGAATCGTAACCAGTGCCAGAACAGGCTCTTCTGTAACTTCCTTCAGTTCATCTGCCATCTCCATGGCAGTCTGGAAGGCGAAGTCATCATCAAGGGCAAAGGCGAGCATGGAACCCTCGAATATCTCATATCTCGAGAGCATCGAATTCAAAGCACTCGTTAGATCTACCTCACCGTTCCTGTACACAACGAAATAGCGGTTTTTGTCGGGAATTGATCTGGCACTTTTTATCAGCTCCACGTCACTGCTGATAGCGTGGCACTTGAAAAGAGGGGCGTTGTTGACTTTAGCTCCCCTTCTTGCGAAGATCTCTGCAATCTCAACGCCTTCTCTGCCTATCCCGACGGTAAGGAGCTTCATTCAGAAATGAGTTTCTCAACGAACTTATAAGTGTATCGAAGAGAAGAATTTCTCGATGGAGCCGAATCTCCTGATAATCCTCAGGTAGAAATCATCCAGGATTCTGCTGGACGCTCCCCATATGAGCTCGCCATCGCACTCAAAATTTGGTCCCCAGTCAGTAATGCGGCGTGAAAGGAGAACTTTTTTGAGATCATCAACAAGTATCTTGCTCACCTCGTAATCATCGGGTTTCAGCTCTGTTTCCCCCATAACTCCGACAACCGGATGAATCTTAATTCTGTGCTCTATAACTTCTTTTGGGGAGAGGAAACCAAGAACTTCAATTTTATCTGCTTCGACACCGATCTCCTCTTCGCTCTCTCTCAAAGCAGTATCGAGAGGCGTTTCATCAACCTCTCTGATTCCGCCCGGGAAAGCGACGTGTCCTGCGCTCCTGCTGAGGTTCTTGGAGCGGAGAATCATGACAAGCTTTGGCCTTTCAGTCAGCATTATGGGAACGAGTATTGCAGCGCTCTTTTCATGCCTTATATACTCCAGCGTTGCATCGAGGATTTCTCTCAGCCCTTCCTGAAACCTCACCTTATATCCCTCATGTTTAATCACTATAAATTTTGCGGTATCTGGAACGGGACAGGCGTGAATGTTAGAAGGGCGATGATGAACACGATAACCCCAGCGATGACCCTTCTTCTGTCAAGCGGCTCGTCCTCTATTGGGTCAGGATGACCCTGCATTGCGAAGAAGAAGGATATAAGTCCCCAGAAAAACCAGACGGAGGATGCGACGTTCAGGAAGTAATTGACGAAGCTTCCTAAGGCCAGCAGAAAGAAAGGCACCGCCCTGCTTATGGCATTGGCCTTTTTTCCTATCAGGGCCCGCATGACGTGACCTCCATCAAGCTGCCCCACCGGTATGAGGTTCAGGGAGGTTATGAACATCCCGACCCAGCCGGCGAAGGCGATAGGGTGCATGACTCCGCCATCGAATCCGGTAAGTCTGGCGAGAAAATCGAATAGGAGGGGGGTTCCAAGCATGATTGCTGCCTCTCCACCTGCTTTAAATTCCATGTTCATGCCTATGAGGGCTACAATTATAGATGCTATGACACCGACGATGGGGCCAGAGCAGCCCACATCGAAAAGGGCTTTTCTGCTGGGAATTGGGCCGCGGTGCTTTATAACTGCTCCAAGCGTTCCAATGATTGTCGGGAAGGGGATGAAGTAGGGGAAAGATGTCTTCATACCCCACCTTCTTGCTGCCAGATAATGGCCCATTTCGTGGCTGCCCAGGACGAACATTATGGCCATGCTGAACTGAAAACCGCCAAGGATGTTGAATTCAGGGTAGAACGTTGAGCCCACCAGAGTTGTTGTGACGATGGTTGCCAAGAAGAGCACCAATGGCGTGACAATGTTCTCTTTCTCTTCTCTGATTTCCTGAATTTCCACCACCAACTCTCCGTAGTGGCTTCTCATGGAAATCCTGTATCTGCTGGAATACGGTAAAACCTGCTGTTTGAGCACCTCGGGATTGAATGTCTCCTTTGGCGTCACGTACAGCCTTACGACCCCATCGCTAACTTCCTTCCAGTAAATCTTGAAGTGCTCCTCAAGGATCCTCTCTATATTCTCTATTTCCGCTGCCTCCATTCTTCACCTCTCGCTCTCCTCAATTCTACACCTCTTAACCTCCACCAGCCCACCTTTTTCAGCCTTTATGCCCACGATGTCTCCGGTTTTTATTATCTCGAGGGGGTTTTCTTCCAGTTTATCTACCACCGGTATTCCGGCAAGTATCGCTCCCACTGCAATTACCGGTTCGCTCTCAACATTTATAATGCCAGCGGGGGCTACGCCTTTCCTTGCCATCCTGAGGATTACGTAGCTTCCAACAGTGGAGCCCCTGCCTGAGGGAAAAACGAAGATTTTGCCTGCTATGCTCTCTCCCCTGATGTCGCTGTCCTCTGCCACGACAATGCCCGTTTCCGGATCGACATCTCCCAGAAATGAGAAATTCCGCATGCTGACGATCGCTTCTCCTTCAGCCACTCCTTTCGATATCGCTCTCCCCCTGATTCTCCTGACTCCATTAACCTCAATCGTCACTGAAAGCCCTCCCGATGCACTCCTTAATGCTGCCAAAAATCACCTTCACCCCCCTCAGCTTGGGGAGGTAAGTCAGGGCTTTTCCGGAGTTAACCATCACACATTCATACCTGCTCGTCGAAGGTGAAACAACCATGCACGTGTCGCAGAAAACTTTGAATCCCATGCGTTCAAGCTTTTTGATAATTTCGCCACTCTCGCCGTACACCTTTCTTGACGTGAAGAGCCAGACCTCTTTTCTGGCCTTTGCATGGGTGAATCGGGAAGCAATTTCGAAAATTTCCCTGAGCTCTTCAGAGCTGAGGTGGGGGCAGCCCAGAGCGATGAGGTCAGGGGTGCAGCCTTCAGAGCTAAAATTAATTTCAGCAGCATCGATCTCCAGCCTCTCCTTCGGCCTCTCGAAATCACCGCTCTCAGGCGTAACTCCCTCAACGTGGAAGAGGGCTGTGTTGCCCTTTGCCGCCATTGCAGCACCCATCTGCTTGAGCTCGTCCTCCGTAACTCTCCTGGGCAGGCTGATGAGGGGTATTTCTCCCGAAACCTCCTCTCCAAGAACGTATCCGAGAACCGAGGCGTTGAAGTCCGGGCTCTTCACCCTCACATAGATGGTTGGAGCCCTGTTCTCCTTCACGTGAAGCCCGTAGCGGGGTGTTTTGCCTATTATGGCTGCAGCAATCGCAGTTATTCCGCTCTCCCTGTTGGTTCTCGCCCCCACCACGGAGTTTGCGTAGCAGACGGCAGAGCTTTCAGCCCAGGCCAGGTGGTCTCCGAAGGAGGGCGTTTGGAGGTAGTAGGGCGTGCACGTCAGGGAGAGCTCCGCACCTATTCTCTGCAGGGCTTTGAGAACCCTCATCTGCTTGCTGTAGAATTCAGCATCGATTCCCATCTCCTGCCACCTCTCCACGTCCATGCCGGCGGGATTGACGTATGCGGGAACCTTTACTCTGGCATTGAGACCTTCGAGCCATTCAAGGCCGGTATCGCCGATGTTGTCGTAGGAAACCCCGCTTATCTGGGCGCTCCTGATGGCGATAAGCCTGTCCGCCCCGTATATCTCGCCGATTGCCACCAGTATCTCCATGCATTTTGCAACGGTTTCGTTGTCTGAGCTGAGGAGTTCCTCCTCTTCTGCCGTGAGATGCATTGAGGAAAGCTGGATGCGGAGGGATAAAAGGTTAACTGGCTTCTGTGAGCAAGTGGAAAGTTTATACCCTCTGCCCTGTTAAGCCCATCGTGGATGATGACATGTGTGCTGCCGGTACAAAAATTCGGAATTACATTCTGAAGCTCGAGAGGCTGATAGAGCTTGAAAGGGAAGCGGAGATTCAGGCTGTGAAGAACGAGATCAGGAGGCTCAGCGGAGAGAAGAGGGAGAGGCTTGGCAGAGCAATTCTGAATCTGAACGGGAAAGTTGTGGGGCAGGAGTTCGGCTATAAGCTCGTCAGATACGGCAGGAGAAAGGAGTTTGAGACCGAAATTAGCGTGGGAGACCTGGTTTTGATCAGCAGGGGTGATCCGCTGAAAAGCGATCTGACGGCGACGGTGGTGGAGAAGGGGAAGCGCTACATAACCGTTGCAGCTGAAAGCGTTCCTGCATGGGCTCTGAAAAACGTGAGAATCGACCTCTACATCAACGAAGTGACCTTCAGGAGGATGCTGGAGAACCTCGACAGCCTGACTGAGAACGGCGTTAAAGCCCTGGAGTTCCTTCTGGGGCTGAGAAGCCCGGCCTTGCCTGAGAGAGTTGATTTCCAGCCTTTTGATGAGCAGCTCAATGCCAGCCAGAGAGAGGCGGTGAGCCTTGCTCTCGGCAGTAAAGACCTCTTCCTGATTCACGGCCCCTTCGGAACCGGGAAAACGAGAACTGCTGCGGAAATAATCCTGCAGGAGGTGAGGAGGGGCAACAAAGTTTTGGCAACGGCTGAGAGCAACATAGCCGTGGACAACCTCGTGGAGAGACTTTTCGAGAAGGCAAGAATCGTCAGGCTGGGCCACCCGTCCAGGATTTCCAGGCATCTCATAGAATCGTCCCTCTTTTACCAGCTTGAGCAGCACGAGAGGTTCAGGGAAGTGAAGGAGCTGCGAGAGAAAGCGGAGGAGCTCATGAAGATGCGGGACAGGGAAACGAAGCCGACGCCCCAGTGGAGGAGGGGTTTGAGCGATGAGGAGATAGTGAAGCTTGCGAGGCGAAAAGGTGGAATGAGGGGCGTTCCGGCTGGCGTAATGGAATCGATGGCAAGGTGGATCGAGCTGAACAGGGAGGTGCAGAGTTTGCTGGATGAAGCCAGAAGGATCGAAGAGGAGATCATGGACGAGATCGTTCAGGAAGCTCAGGTCGTTCTTGCAACAAACTCCACTGCTGCCCTGATAAACCCTGAAAAAACGGAATTCGATGTTGCGGTCGTTGATGAAGCTTCTCAGGCCACAACTCCAAGCTTGCTGATTCCAATTGCCAGAGCAAAGCGATTCGTTCTGGCAGGAGATCACAGGCAGCTACCTCCAACGGTGCTGAGTCAAGAAGCGAGAGAGCTGATGGAAACAATGTTCGAGAAGCTCATAGAGAGCTATCCCTCCAATTCCAGGTTGCTGGAAGTCCAGTACAGAATGAATGAGAAGCTGATGGAGTTCCCAAGCCGGGAATTTTATGGTGGGAGGCTGAAGGCTCATGATGATGTTAAGAGCATTTCCCTGAGAGACCTTGGCATCGTCGAAGCTTTCAACAGCCCCTTCTGGAGCGAAATCCTTGATGATGAGCCCCTCGTCTTCATCGACACATCGAAATGCCCTGATAAGTGGGAGAGGCAGAGGAAAGGCTCGCACTCCAGAGAAAATCCCAGAGAAGCTCAGATTGTAAGGCAGGTGGTGGAGAAGCTGCTCAAGCTGGGCGTGAAAAAGGAGTGGATTGGCGTCATATCTCCCTACGACGATCAGGTGGATCTGCTCAGGCAGATGATTTCTGGCGTTGAGGTCAGCACGGTTGACGGCTATCAGGGCAGGGAGAAGGAAGTAATCGTAATATCCTTCGTCAGGAGCAATGAGCGGGGCGAGCTTGGATTCCTTGGGGATCTGAGGAGGCTGAACGTCTCCTTAACCCGGGCAAGAAGAAAGCTTATAGCCGTAGGCGACAGCAGCACCCTGAAAACACACGAAACTTACAGGAGGTTCCTGGAATTCGTTAAAAGAAGAGGCAGGTTCGTTGAGTACTGCTGGTGATTTCGTTGCCATCTGGCTCAATGAAAAATCACAGAACCCTCCTGTACTTCTCCTCCTGCCCGAGCTCTTTTGTCGCATCTATCCCCCACTTGTCTGAAGTTTCGTCTTCGTAAGCTGAGGGATCGAGGCTGCTGCCCCTTGCACCCTTCACAACAACCAAGTCTTTACCGGCCTGAAATCTGGTGGCAATTGCATATTCAACATCCTCGCTGCTGTAGATGTCGATGTCCTCATCCACGACCACCACCCTCTTCAGGCTCGGATGGCCGGTGAAAGCTGCTAGAATCGCATTCTTGCCGTCACCCTCCCTCTTCTTCTCGATCTGGACGATGGCATGGAAGTAATGCCGGCCGCCGGCTGTCAGAACCACGTTTCTCACCCTGCAGACCCTCGAAACCGCCCTGTAAATCTCGCCCTCATAGGGCAAACCCATGAGGAGCTGGTGCTCGTAGTCTGCGGGTGTTATTGAGTAGTAGACCGGGTCTTCCTTGACGAACATGGCATCGAATTCCACAACCGGCTCAGGCCTCACCCTGTCGTAGGTGCCGGTCAGGTCAACAAAGGGCCCCTCCTGAACCCTCTCAGCGGTAATCCTGCCGAAGAGAATGATTTCCGAGTCGGGAACCAGCATCTCATTCAGCCTGAAGAGCTCCAGCCTGCCCATCAGCTTTGCCGCATACCTGAACTCGCTAACGTCTGTTCGCGTCGAGGCTGCAAGCATGAAGAGGGGGTGAGGAGATATGGAAACCGCTACCGGAAGCTCTTTACCCTTCCTGACGGCTTCCTGCCACATGAGAAAGGTGTGGCGGGGCTGAACCAGGCGAATAGCAGCCCTTCTGTCATCCAGCACCATCATTCTGTGTATGCTCACGTTGTAGGCATCGACGTCATCGGCATCGCTCCATGGCAGGCGGGAGATGACGCAGCCAGCGGTTATGTATCTTGCTCTGTCATCGGGAAAGTACCTGGGGATGGGTAGCTCTGAAAGTCTGGCTTTTCTCTCCCTGAGCTCCAGTTGCTCTGTTTCGTCGGCAAGAATGACCTCTCCATCTCTTCTGGAAGCCTCTACCATGAAAGGTGCAAAGTCCTCCCTGCATATCCCAAGGTAGCCGCAGATGAGGTCTCTCGTTGCCAGAAAGTTCGTTGCAAGTCTCTTACCTTCCACGTTCAGAAGCAATGGAGTCTGGCGAAGGCCTTTCGAATGAATGAAGTCCACAACCCGGTCATGCTTGATAGCATCGTCGAATTTCTGATGCGAGACGCTTTTCAGGACATCCCGGAAATTCATGCTGTAAGCTCCCTCCACTCCTATTTACCCTTTTTCATGTTTCGTTTCTTTCTGACCCTTCCATTTTCTGCGAACTTCCACAGCGTAACCTTTTGCTGCCTCCACCATCTCATCCCCGAACATCAGCGCCCTTCCAACGCCAATCAAGGTGGAGTTGTGGAAGACGACGTAGTCTCCGGGTTTTATGCCGCTGTCCGCTTCCAGAACCGCAGGGGCAAAAATCGTTCCCTTCGGGTCGAAATCGTCAATTCTGACAGCGTATCTGTTATGTTCAAGGAGTTTTTCTGCCAGAATGAAGTCGGGCTCAAGGCAGCCGTATCGCGCGTCGATCCTGGCAACTCTTCCCTTACCTTCGAAAAGCTCTAGGTCGGGATACCTGCCTCTCGGCCACCCTTCAACTTCAACTCCAAACTGATACATGCAGGCGTGCCTGAAAATTTCTTCATAGAGGTCAAACGCTACTCTATCAGCCTTTTCGAGCTCCTGTCTGAGCCTGCTGAGGGACTCTGCTGACAGAATATTTCCCTCTGCCGTAAAGACGCAGTCCATTCCGGCAATGCTCAAGGCCCTCTCCACAGCCTTTCTGTACCCACCCTCCACGTGGGCAATAACAGTTTCGAATTCTCCCTTCATCAGAAGGTCTGCAAGCCTTTCCGCCACGAAATTAATCTCCTCTTCGCTCCAGTAGCCTGTGACGGGCGTATCGTAGTTGATGGCAGGGTAAGTGAGTTCCAGTTCTCTTGGAACCACAAGGGGCGAGGAGATTACTATCTCGTTGACGCCCTTTATGAGCCTGCCCACGGCATTTCTGATGGTTCTGTGGGTCTTTGAAGTTAAATATGGCTTTCTTGCGGAGCAAGGCAGCAATAAAACAGTTTTCGACTTAGGAGAATATACTTCGGCAGAGCGCCGGAAGAAGTACGTCACCTCCGGCCTGTTAAAGGATTCGATGGTGTTGAAATAGGCCGTGCTTCTCCTGAACCTCTGGAACCTGGATTTGGGACTCTGGACATTGATCTGCGTGTTAATGCGCTCGTCAGCGAGCCTCAGCATCACCGTCAGCTCTGGACTGGCCTTGCACTTCATCTCCACGTAATTCCTGAGCTCCTCCCTTTTGATGAGCTCTCTCACCAGCGCCGCTTCGTTCTGCAGCACAACGGTGTTGTGTCTCGCCACGCTCTCGACCTTCTCAGCATCAATGCCCTCCCTGCAGGCCTCACACTGACATGGGGGGTGGGAAATTGAAGATGTCTCGAGTTCGCCCCACGGGGTGAAGTAGAAGCCCTCATACGCCCTTGATACCGCCAGAATGTTGTCAAACACGTCCACTCCCAGATACGCCAGAATGGGGAGGTTAGCGGGTGTTGCTGCAGCAACGGCGTAGATGGGGGTAACGGCATCCTCCTGTCTGATGGAAGCTATCAGCTCCACAGCCCTTCTGGCGGGCATCGCTTTAAGGCCTGTCAGAACCTCAATGCCCTCGTTTCTTGCCTTTAAAGCCTCGTAAAGCTCTGGAGCAATGTCTGATGCAGCGTCGGGCACAATTCCAAAATCCAGCTTCATGAACTCGTTCTCTTCCGTAAAGTCGATGACGAATGGCGTCACGTAGCTGTTCTCCAGTTTGATCTCAGCCACTCTTGCGGCCCCGTCTCTCCTGATCAGGGAAACGCTTACCTCCATACAACCACCGCATTTTCCGGCAAGTCCACGAGATAGCTCTTCCAGACCTTCGAGGCGAAAATCCTGAATTTTTTGTCCCTGTGGTAACTCAGAAACTTCTTCAGGGCTTCAGCGGCAATCTGGAAAGCCTCAGCTTCAACGTCACCTTCCGGCATCTCCGCATGTCCTGCAGGGTAGACTTCGAGCATCTCTGAAGGCACAACTCCAAAGACGGGCTTCAAATAGAAATCGGCCAGGACTCCCTGATCCGTCGAAATTGTCACCTCCTCCTTCTCAACTTCAATCCTGAGAACCCTCTCGTGATGCCTTGTAATGGCAGGTCTGAAGCAGCTGTCAACTGAGGTGTAGAAGAAGACCCTCTTCATTGTGGGGTCGTACTTCTCCATCAGGGGCATGTATTTCCTCACAACCCTCCACGCAGCCACAAGGCTGGGGTGGTTCCTGATTCTGCTCTCCACCAGCTCGAAAAGGGTGTTCTCCCTTATTGCCTGCTTCACCCTCCTCAACTCTTCAAAGCTCGCGTAGAGGTTGTGCTCTGCAATCAGCATCTGCCTGTCCTCTTTCTCCATCCTCCTCAGCTCTTCGGGCGTGTGGGAGAGGCAGACTGGACAGCTGCAGGGGAAGTACTGCAGTTCGGCAAGCTTCTTTGTTCCGTAGGGTGTCAGGTAGCGGTCGTCCTTCGCATATAGGGCGTAGGCAGCGGAGTCGAATAGGTCGCAGCCTAAGGCGGCGAAGAGGGCGAAGACCATGGGGTGGCCGGCACCGAAGAGGTGTATGGGCTTGATGGGAGATATGACGCTCTTAACCTCCAGAATTATTTTTGCAACCTCGCCAAAGCGGTAGGTGTCCAGGAGGGGGACGACGCCTCCAACGGGTATGACGTCTCCCAGCTTCTGCGCCTCCTCAGCACTCTCACGCCTGAGCTCTGGATGCGTTGAACCCTGAACGGGAGCGGCGAGAAGGAGCGGGTTTTCGTTCTGGAAGTGAATCTGGTAGGCTTCTCTTTCCCTCTCCAGAGTTACGTTCAGGTCGTTTCGGGCTGTATCGAAATCCGCATCCGGAGGAGTTGGAATGTCCAGGGGGACGACTATGTCGCTGCCTATTCTGTTCTGGAATTCTACAATGGTGCGGTTGTCTATCTCCACGTCTCCGTACACCATGAGCTGATAGCTGCCGCTGTCGGTCATCACAGGCAGGTCAACGCCCAGCAAAGAGTGCAGACCCTTATTCAACGCCTCCTCCCTGAGCTTTGCGGTTCTGTAGATGATGTAGGAGTTTGTTATCAGGATCTCCGCCCCGAACTTCCTCATTTCTGAAGGGGGGATGAAGTCGATGTTTGGATTGATTACCGGCATCAGAGCGGGAGTTTCGACGCTTCCATGGGGCGTTTCCAGCTTCCCGATTCTCCCCATGGCGTCCTTGTGGAGTATCTCGAAAACCTGACGCATCTTACGCATCGCTCTG
The DNA here is from genome assembly GCA_964533255.1 of uncultured archaeon. Classification (GTDB taxonomy): domain Archaea; phylum Halobacteriota; class Archaeoglobi; order Archaeoglobales; family Archaeoglobaceae; genus JdFR-37. The sequence continues at coordinate 22,364 of CAZHKD010000017.1, forward strand.
CCTTAAG
>CAZHKD010000018.1:0-21893 GCA_964533255.1 uncultured archaeon
TCAAGCAGGTCAGGTCTCATGCTGGAAATGTACGTCACAACTCCTGCTGTGATGAAGCCCTCTATTATTCCCAGAATCCCGTGCCACGTTCCCATTACCGTCACCGCCGCTGCCAGGCTGTACTTGAATGATGAGGAGAGGCCCACCTCTATGCCCGTGAATATCGCCGCCGTCGTGATGCCAAGCCATCCTGCTGTGAATGCCGCAACGCTCCTGTTCACCTTCTCAAGAGCCCTGTATATGTAGTAGCCAACGAATACATTTACAACAGCCATGTTCCATACATTTGCACCCAGGGCCGTCAGACCACCGTCAGCGAAGACGAGTCCCTGGATTACCAGCACAAGCGCCATTGCAAGGCCGCCAGCATAGGGACCGAGCAGTATTCCTGCAAGAGCGCCCCCAACGAAATGGGCTGAGGTTCCACCGGGAATGGGCCAGTTGAGCATCTGGACAGCAAACATGGCGGCGGCAACGACTCCTATGAGGGCCCTGTTCACTTCAAGCTCTTTCATTTTCAGAACTGAGTACCCAACGACTGCAACACTCATGATATAGAGGATTGCAGCTACGTTCAGGTCCAGAAAACCGTCGGGTATGTGCAACCTATCACCCCTCTTATTATTGATATCTTGTAATGTAGCAATTGTTAATAAGATTTTTGTTATTCGTATTATTAAAAGCCGGTTTTAAGTTCGGTTTTATTCAGCAATTGGGATTTAAAATTTTTCAAAACTCTTAAATACTTGCTTTATAAGCCAGAAGACGGTGGAAGTCATGGACTGGGTCTTCATAGAAGAGGAAATGGAGTACGATGGCTCACAACTTGCTTCTTTGTGGGCTTTCAGGAACTTCGGGATAAAAGACGATTGCATCATCGCATTTATTGGCAGGTGTGACGTACAGCCGAACCACATGGTGGACCTGGAGGATCGCGTTGGAGGGGAGAGAATTTATTCTCCAAAGATGCTTCACTTCATAGTGGAGCACTTCGATGAGGTCAGCATGAAGCTCATCACAACAAGGCAGAGGCTGCTGGTTTATATGGCTAAGGAGGTCATTGGAAGGGAAATAGAAATAAAAGGGAGCGACATGTTCTGGAATGGTAAAAAGCTGAGCGTGAGCGTCGCCACAGTCTCTCCGGTGTCTGCCAAAATACATCTGGGCATAAATGTTGAGAGCGACGAATATGCGTCGCTGACTGAAATGGGCGTCTATGATGTCCAGAGGATAGCGCTCGAAGTATGCAGCCTGTATTCAAGAGAAATTTTAAAAATAGAAGAGGACATCAGGAAAACGAGACCCGTCGAGGCAGTCTAACCCGGCTGCGCTCTGTAAACCTCTCCAAAGTCGAGGTCTATTGTCTCGCTTATTATGTCTCCAACTTCACCCAGCATGTCAAGAAGCTTGTTGTATGACTGGATGAATTCAACAACGCTCTCTCTGCTGTTGAGCCTGCTCTGAATCTCGGTGAGCTGACCCAAAAGCTCCTGGTCAACCTCGCCAGAAAGCTGCTTGCCAATGAATTCCTGCTGCTTCTCCTGAAACTCCAACAACAGTTTCTGCGCCTCATCATCATTTTTAAGAACATTCTCTTTTGCTACAAAATCCCTATATTCTTCCGTTTCAAGGATTGCATTCGCCAGAGCAAGTGCTTTTTCCCTTACAACTTCAGATACCATTTCCTTTTCACCAACCTCTATTTTAGTTGCCTCTTTCGTGCCTACTATTTTAATCTTTTCATTTTTTATTAACCTGATCAATTTTTAAATCTTCTCCTGTTTTATGAGGTCTGGTGGGTATCCGGCGAACAAAGCCACAGTTGAGACATGTAATCATAACTCTGGACTTCCTGACCCTCACTCGAACTCTGTCGTGCCGGTAGGGGTAGAAGCACTTCTTGCAGAAAACTCTTTTCTGGTTTTTTGAGAGTCGGATTCTGTAGCGCATGGCAATCTTCCTTGCCAGCTCCACGTATCTTCTTGCGAGATCGTAATCCTCGAACTTCATTCTATCGGCCATCCGGAGTAGAATTGATATTCTCTCTCTGGCGATTTTTCTTTCGAGCCTTTTTTCCCTTCTTAACATTCAGAGAAGGGAAGAAACACGCCTTTTTAAATTCTTCCCTGATTTGGCACCACGGAGGCTAGTAACACATAATGCAAATGACAGGAAAGGTTTAGTATTAATTGGGAGAAATCTGAATAGGTGGGCAGATTATGAAAGCCAGCAGGGGGCATTTAAGAGATGTACTTCTCATCGAGGTTTTAAAAATACTGGAAAAACGTATGAAAGCAACAATCAGGGACATATTTAATGATCTGAAGCAGGTAAATCCGGATGTTGATAGAAAAATGCTAAAAGATGTCATCAGGGAAATGGTAAATGAAGGGCTGGCCACGAATACTGAAGAGATGTTAGCAATAACAGAGCTGGGAATAGAGTTTTTGAAGAAAAGTACAGTTTTTGACAGAACCAACGGCTTTAAAGAGATAATCCAGCTTGAGGTGTTCATGTCCACCTTCGACCTTTATAAAATGAAGGGAACTGTGCCAGTTCATGTAGCCATCATAGACAAGGAACTGGTGGATAAAACGCTCAGAATTATGCTGGAAGTTTACGATTCCAGTCTCGTTGTGTCAGACCTCATCACCCTGGCTGATGAAGGGGAGAGAATTGGCTTCACCGAAATTCCTGAGGAAAAAGTTGGGATTGCTGTGGTGTCCAATACGATTTACGATGTCATAGCCAAAAATATAAAGATAGATATTGAATCCTCCTCCGCTGGCCTCCTCCACTACTTCCGGTTGAAGCCTCGTGGTCTGGTGGAGCTCATAAGTTACAGCGGTACGACCATAAGCCCATCCCTGTTGTTTTTGAGGGGGAAGTACACTTCTGTACTGGAGATAATAAGGAAGGGAAGCGGATACTCAATCGCTGACGTGAAGGAGGTATCGCCTCACATGATGAACATTCTTGAGAGGGAGCTTTATCTGGCAGATGCTCGAGGCATTAGAGGGGCTGTGGCAGTAATCATGCCGAGGCGGGAGAGTTTTGGCGTTTATGAAGGAAAGCGGGCGAAGCTAATTGTTGTTACTGGCCTCAATTACTTTGCGCCACTTTTTGAGACCGGTTACGAGCCTGAAGTGAGGGCTAATGAAACAATTTACGAATTTACGAAGCTGAAACCAATAGAGGAGTTTATTTAAAAAATTATTTTATTGAAATTTTTAAAAAATAAAGTTACGGGTTGGGCAGCACTTCCCTTCCGAAGTCGTGGTTGACGAGGTCGGCAGCGGCGATGTACCATGCCAGCAGGCCAACTATGAATATTTCCCATCCGGCTGCCACTGCACTGAATGCTCCCAGCGCAACTAGGTCTAGCAGTATGAAGGCTATTTCCAGCAGGACGAACAGAATGAACAATAGCTTTCCGTGCTTAATCGAAGCAATCACGAACGGCAGGTTAAACAGCGTCCACATCAGGAAGAACCCGAATTCCTGTGCCGCGTCAATTTCCACACCGCCCATCGGCAGGACGAATAGCATGAAGAACAGAGACCACCAAAAGGCACCATAGGAGCAAAAGGCGGTGCCGGGGAACATCGCACCCTTTCTGAAGGCTATTGCGCCAGCAAAGAACTGTGCGGTCCCTCCAAAGGCAAGTGCCATTGCGAGTGTCGGCCCCGGTCCCCAGTATCCCACGTTAAGAAGCCCCGTAGCCATCGTTGTCAGGGCGAAGCCCATCAGCCCAAGTGACGCAGGGTTTGCCCAGATTTCCCTCTGCACTTCAATCTGTTTCTCTGGGTGAAACAGTTCTACATCTTTTTCTGCCACACATCACACCCCCCAGAACTTGCATTTTTAATTAATACAAATTTCATATTTAAGGATTGCGGTTGTTAATGCCGTTAAGTATTTATATTGGACACAAAAACAATAGAGATACTTTTCAATATTTAAATATTTAGGCAAAAAAAGTCAAAAATCTTATAGGTTTGTAAAATCATTTACGGTTCAGAAAAATATAAATATGACAATTCGTTTATGTTTAATCGTTAAAAAAGAGGTGGTGGTATGGCAACGAACAGATGGGTGTACCTTCTAGCGGGGTTCTTGATAAACCTGATGCTGGGTGTCATCTACAGCTGGTCAGTGTTCATCGGCCCTCTTGAGAGCATTTTTGGCTGGACTCGAGCGATGTCTTCAGGAGCCTTTACACTTGTCGTGGCTTTCTTCGCCCCCGGTATGCTGATAGGCGGACTTTTGCTTGGCAAGTGGGGTCCAAGGAAAGTGGTATGGGTAGGAGGAGTTCTGCTGGCCCTTGGATGGATAATGACGAGCTTCGGAGGGGCTTTTGCCGATCCAGAGTTCATATTTACAGACCCGACCAGCAAGCAGTTCCTTGGCAAGGAAGTAACCGTGAACGGAAAGACATTTGTGATCAATGACAAGAAGACGCTGGAGAAGGTGATACTCGAGGAGAGAGGAGGAGAAGGATTTAACTACGGGACGTTATACTGGTTGTATCTGTGGTACGGTGTCATTGGTGGTCTCGGTATAGGGCTGGCGTATAACGTACCGATCCCCATAGCACGTCGCTGGTTCCCGGATAAGTCAGGGCTGGCTGTCGGTCTGACTGTGATGGGCTTCGGTCTGGGAGCGCTTTTCCTGGCTCCACCATCGGTCGTGCTGATACTTAACTTTGGCTGGAGCTATGCGTTCCTGTATCTCGGTATTCTCTTCCTGGTCGTTATCACTGCTGCGGGTGCAGTCCTCAAGTTCCCACCGGAAGGCTGGGTACCGGAAGGCTGGACTCCGCCAAAGCCAGCCGAGGAGCCGGAGAAGGCCAAGGTGCATGTTGCCCACAAGGAATACGAATGGAGAGAGATGATAAGGACAAAACAGTTCTGGATGCTGTGGTTCTGGTACTGGTTCATGGCTGCGGCTGGACTGCTGACAATAGGTCACATGAAGGTTGTTGCCAAGGAATATGGAGCAGACTTGCCAATGATGGGAACGACAGCAGGTGTTATTGCGGTCGGTATGCTGTCTCTCTTCAACGGCCTTGGCAGACCGGGTTTCGGCTGGCTGTCTGACCTCATAGGACGAAGAAAGGCTTTGATGCTGGATGCTGCATTGATGACGATAATGATGTACTCGTTCCTGGCACTGGTGAAGGCTCTTGGGGTTGCAGGCGTCTTCCTTGCCGTCATACTGGTCGGCCTTGCCTACGGTGGTGTTCTGGCACTGATGCCAACCTACTGTGCTGACTTCTTCGGAGCCAAGAACCTTGGCTTTAACTACGCAGTGCTGTTCACGGCCTGGGGTGCGGCAGGTCTGCTCGGACCTCAGCTGGCAGGGTTCATCAGAGACATAACCGGCGGATACGAGGTTGCGTATGCAGCATCAGGCACAATGACTCTGATTGCACTGGCCCTGGCGTATCTACTGAAACCTCCAGAAGAAAAGTAATTTTATCTTAATTTTATTTTTTGAGGTACATGTACCGGTTGTTGGCATTATGGAATTCGGGGATTAACTTTTTTAATTAACTGCCGAACTTTGCTTATGCGACGCATCTCAGTAAATCGCTACAGATGTGCTTATTGCGGGGCGTGTGTTGCTGTGTGCAGGTTCGACGCAAACGAACTGGTTGAAACCTTCCTCACCATTTACGAGGATAAGTGCACCCTCTGCATGGCCTGCGTCAAAACCTGTCCAATGCAGGCACTGGAGGTTGAGGAATGAAGGCCGACTACGATGTTGTGGTGGTGGGTGCGGGGCCAGCAGGGAGCATGGCAGCGAAAACAGCAGCCGAAAACGGCCTGGACGTTCTTTTAATTGAGAAGAGGCAGGAAATAGGCGTTCCGGTTAGGTGCGCAGAGGGCGTGAGCAAAGAAGCAATTCAGGAATTTGTGGAGATAGATAAGCAGTGGATAGCTGCCGAGGTGGTTGGAGCCAAGGTCTACGCTCCTGACGGCACGGAAATCGTCATGGGCGAGGAGATGGCCGGGAATGAGGTTGGATTCGTTCTTGAAAGGAAGATATTCGACAGACATCTTGCGAGACAGGCTGCAAAGGCTGGAGCAGATGTTATGGTAAAAACAACCGCTACGGGGATGAAAAGAGCAGATGGGATTGTTGAAGTTTTCATCAGGAGCATGGGTGAAGAATACAGCGTTAAAACCAAAATTGTCATCGGATGCGACGGGGTGGAGAGCAGGGTTGGAAAGTGGGCAGGCATTGACACAACCCTCAAGCTGGGGGAGATAGAGAGCTGCGTCCAGTATCTGGTTACGGGAATCGACTTCGACCCCGATTACACTTACTTCTGGCTTGGTAAAAGCATCGCTCCCGGTGGCTACATCTGGCTCTTCCCCAAAGGAGACGGTGCGGCGAATGTGGGAATTGGCGTGCTCCCTTCAATGGCTGAAAGAAGCCCGAAAGAGTACCTCGACAGCTTTATCCAGGACAGTTTCCCGGAAGGGGAGATAGTTGAGGTCGTGGTGGGTGGAGTTCCCGTAAAAGGCCCCATAGAGACTGCTGTTGCAGACAACGTGATGCTCGCGGGAGATGCTGCAAGGCACTCGGACCCAATTACGGGTGGAGGAATCGCAAACGCCATGAAAGCCGGTTACTTCGCCGGAACGGTTGCGAAGGAGGCAGTTGAGAAAGGCGACTTTTCAGCAAAAACTCTGGGGAGGTATGATGATCTTTGGAAGAACGACTTCGGAAAGAGCCTGCACAGGAATAAGGTGCTGCAGCAGAAGTTCATAAAGATGGATGACGAGACCCTCAACAGGCTGGCGAGAAGCATTGCAGGGTACAATCTGGGAGAGATGAGCGTGAAAAAGCTCGTTTTAGAGCTTGTAAAGAAGAATCCACGGTTACTCTGGGACATAAAGAGTTTGTTCATTTGATTGTCTATTTTTACCGTCTGTTTTAATTCTGAAGCCTGCTTGATACCTTCTAAGGCAGTGTACGGGACTAGTGGGATTAAACAAAAAATTAAAGAATGCCGGCCATCTCAAGCTCAAGAATTACGAAGTAAATCAGCATTATCACCAGACCCATTGGAACGCCCAGCCTTGCCCAGTCCTTGCTTGTTATGCGAAGCCTTCCGGCAGCCACGATGTTCGGGATGTTTCCGGGGATCAGCATACCTCCAGATATTATCAGAGCAATCAGAGCGCTCTTTATCTGGTAAATCTCAAGGTAGGGGCCGATTTCTGCTGCTGCAAGCGTTGCGTTGTCCAGGATGGCCGAAATCATGTTGACCCAGTAGAGCACAGCAGGGGGAATCTTCGTGAAGTACCAGATTATCAGGGGCGTGAAGCCGCCGCCAAGGAAAACCAGAGCAGAAACGAAGAGGTAGACCTTCAGAGCTCTCACTATTACAGTCCTGAGGGATTCGGTGTATTCGGGAAGCTCTACCTTCTCAACTTTAACTCCTCGTGAGATGTAAAAGGTTGCAAAGGCTGCCAGTGCAAGAATGCCGGGGATGATGTAGACCCCCAGGAGGTTAATCAGGAAGAAGAAGTCTGCGAAGTATGGTTCTCCCTTGAGCTTAGATACGGCGATAGTGGACAGGGGCTCTCCCACCGGTGTAAGGGCTGCGCCCATTCCCACTGAAAACCCGGTGATGACCGTGAGCTCAACCTTCTTCCTCCTGTCAATGGGCAGAGCCGCAATAATCTCCGCCATTATGACTGCTGTGACAATCACGGATATCAGGCTTGAAATGAGGCCGAGAATTGCAACGAAGATGAAGATAAAAGCCTTCAGCCCTATTCTGTCAAGAAATGCAAGAATTGCCGAGTAAATCTGCCGGTTGAAGAAATGAATGAACAGTCCAGCTACAAGGACAACCTGAAATATGCCTATCGGCAGACCTCCTATGCTTACAGGAGCAATTACTGCCTCTTCCACCAGCTCCCGGCTCCACAGGCCTGAGATTGTAACGGCGAAAATTCCCATGACGAAGAAAAAGGGCTCTAGGTTTTCCTCCACCTTTCTGACTCTGAAGGGGAGAACCAGAACCAGAACGAATATGAGGCCGAGGCCAAGAGCGATGGCTGGAACGGGTTCTGCCGGTATGTTGTGGGGAACGAAGCTACTCATTTCATCACCTCTGGCTGTGCCATTCCGAAGGCCAGGGTATAATAATTTTTACCTTTTAACCCGCTGAAAGTACAAAAATAAATATACGAAAGCTATAGTATCATACTGAGGAACTTTCTTGTCCTCTCGTTCTGGGGGTCCGTGAAAATCCTTTCGGGCTTTCCCTCCTCAACTATTACTCCATCATCCATGAAGACAATCCTGTCTCCAACTTCCCTTGCAAAGCCCATTTCGTGGGTAACAACAAGCATGGTCATGCCATCCCTTGCAAGCTGCTTCATGACGTCAAGCACCTCCTTCACCAGCTCAGGGTCCAGAGCAGATGTGACTTCATCGAAGAGCATAATCTCGGGGTTCATGGCAAGGGCCCTGGCTATCGCCACTCTCTGCTGCTGTCCCCCGCTGAGCTGATGCGGATACTCGTGGGCTTTATCGGCAAGACCGACCTTCGCCAATAATTCCATTCCAAGAGCTTCAGCTTCATCTTTTGGCATCTTCTTTACCTTTATGGGTGCTAGGGTAACATTCTGAAGGGCTGTGAGGTGCGGAAAGAGGTTGAACTGCTGGAAGACCATGCCTATTCTCTGTCTGATTTTGTTGAGGTCTGCTTTCGGGTTCGTTATCTCTACCTCGTCGTCAATGATTATCTTTCCCCTGTCGGGCTCTTCTAACCTGTTTATGCACCTGAGAAGCGTTGATTTACCGCTCCCAGAGGGGCCGATTATGACCACCACTTCTCCCTTCCTGATCTCCATGTTTATCCCTTTAAGAACGTGATTCTGTCCGAAATACTTGTGGAGGTCAATGATTTTAAGCAAGCTCATGGCCACCGATCCTCCTCTGGGCGTAGTTGACGAGCCTGCTCAAGGGAAGGGTCATCATGAGGTAGAAAAGGGCTACGCCAAGCAGCGGAGTCCATGCGTTGAAGGTTGTGGAGTAAATCTGCTTGCCGACCCTCGTGAGCTCCGCTATTGCGATGACTGAAAGCAGTGAAGAGTCCTTGAGCAGGGCTATGAATTCATTTCCTAATGCAGGCAGGACGTTTCTGAATGCCTGGGGGAATATGACGTAGCGCATGGATTGCAGATACGTCATCCCCAGAGACCTTGCTGCCTCCATCTGGCCTCTGGGAACGCTCTGAATGCCTGCCCTGATAATTTCAGCGATGTACGCTCCGCTGTTCAGGGTTAGAGCCAGAATTCCTGCGGGCTCTGCCGGAAGATTCAGGCCGATTGCTGGCAGGCCGTAGTAGACGATCATTATCTGCACAAGAAGTGGTGTGCCCCTGATGAACTCAACGTAAGAAGTGGAGATGCCGAAGAAAAGAGGATTTTTCGAGATCCTGCCCATCCCCAGAACTGTTCCCAGGATGAGGCCCAGAAGAATGGAGATGGATGTGAGCTTTACGGTAATGTACGCTCCGTATGCCAGACTTGGAAGGATTTTTACAAATAGCTGCGGATCAAACTGGCTTATTCCAGCCATCTTTAAGCCGGAAAAATTATGGGAATATAAATGTTCGCTTTACTGTGCGTTAGCTTGCCAGTCTGCGACTCAGGGTGACACCTGAGCTGGCGCAGTTAGGTGTGTTTGGGGTGGGTGAAGTTGGAGAAGGTAAAAAAAGCACCTCAGCTCTGAAAAGTAAACAAATAAAAAAGAAGGACAGATTTACTGGCCAAACCACTTCTGGTAGATCTTGTCGTACGTCCCGTCCTCCTTGATCTCCTTCAGAGCCTGGTTTATGGCCTTCAGGAGCTCCGGGTTATCTTTTGCAACAGCAATTCCGTACTCCTCGTAGCTCAGCTTGCCTCCTACGACCTCGTATGTGTCAGGGTTATTTTTGAGGGCTTTTTCGGCCACTCCGTTGTCGATGATGACCGCATCGATGTTCCCGTTCTTCAGGTCCAGCAAAGCATCGGGGGTGGTGTCATATGTCTTGATCTCGAAGTTTATCCCGCTCTTGACAAGGTCTTCAGCCACGAACTGCCCTGTTGTCCCAATCTGGACTCCAACAACCTTGCCTGCAAGGTCATCTGGCTTTGATATCCTGTCATCATCCTTCCTGACCACTATAACCTGCCAGGCCTCGAAGTAGGGGTCGCTGAAGTCAATCTGCTTCTTCCTCTCTTCAGTTATGGTCATGGCAGATGCGATGACGTCGTACTTGTGGGCGACAAGCCCTGGAATTATCCCTTCCCATGCCACGTTAACGAACCTGACCTCAAGCCCAATCCTCTTCGCCACCTCTTTCATCAGGTCTATGTCGAAGCCCTCGAACTCGTTTGTAACCTCGTTTATGTACTCAAATGGTGGATATGCAGCATCCGTTCCTACCGTAAGGACTCCAGGTTCTACAAGCTTGAACCTCGGCGTGGCCTCAGGCGTTGCCGTTTTTTCAGGAGTAGGTGTAGTGACCTCTTTTTTCTCACCAGCACAGCCCAGAAAGAGGGCCGTTATCAAAAGAATTGCAGCCAGATATCTCAGCTTCATGTTATCACCGGCAAAGCTAAAAACTGCCCCTATTTTACATTTTCGAATATGATGGGCAACATGAGGGCTTTCCTGATTATTGGAAACAGAGCAGCAACCGGAAAATTCAATCTGAACGACCTTCCGGGCTCAGCGGGCAGGATGGACATCATGTGCAGGTGTATAGCTTCAGCCCTCTTCCTCTCTCACGACGTGCGGAGAGACGTTGAGGTGTACCTTCTTTTGCTAGGCCCTCCTGACCCTCCAAAGGTGGTTAAGGTGGTGGGGGAGGAAGTGAGGTACATGGCTCCCGACGAGAGGAACATAGGCGGGCTGCTGTCAAAAGCTCTTGCCGTCAAAGTAGATAAAATCTGGAGACAGAGCACTCCTGGCATTTATGTGGCCAGAAAAACCCTGGAAGAGCTGCTGGATGAACTGGTGGAGAGGTATGTGATATATTACATGAGGGAGGATGGAAGGGACATCCGGGACATCGGGTTTGGAGAAAGCTCCCTTTTTATACTGGGAGACCATCTTGGAGTCGGGGAGGATATGGAGGCCATAATCAAAGAGAGGTGCCAGGAGGTAGTTTCGATTCCCACCAGAAAACTGCAGGCGGACCACTGCATCGTAATTGCACACTACGAGCTTGACAGAAAACGGCAGGAGGGATTCTGATGGAGAGGCAGCTCATAAGAGGGTTTATAGATGGGGCGCTGTCCACGTTGGGAGTGGTCATAGGTGCCTCGGGTGCCCAGTTTACAGTCATCATCACCGCTGGCGTTGGAGGAGGTGTGGCAAACGGTCTTTCAAACATATTTGGAGCTTTGACAGCAGAAAGGGCAGCGGAGGAAATGAGGCTCTCAGAAATAGAGCGGGCAATGCTGAGGGAGATGAAGAACACAACCATATACGGGGAGATTAAGAGAAAAGCCCTTCTTGGAGGTCTGACAGACGGGATAGCCACGGTGGCGGGCAGCATTGTTCCCGTTCTACCCTTTGTGGTAGCGCTGTACGTTGGGGCCAGCGTCTTCTCAGCCACAATGGCGGCAATAGCTCTGACAACCTTCTGTCTTTCACTGATAGGCGTGTATCTTGGAAAACTCTCAAAGGAAAGTCTGATGCTCTCGGCCCTCAAAATGGTTGTTATGGGGCTGATAACTGCTCTACTGAGCTTCTTTGTGGAGAGAAGCGTCCACTCGATTCTGGGTGGTTAGATGGGCAGAATGGATGGGATTGGCGATACCGATAATGAAAAGCCAGAACTATGCACCAAATGCATTGCCCGAACAGGAATTGAAGCGAGGAGGGTTGAGGGAGAAGAGTGCATTGTGTGCGGTGGCTTGCTCTGGAGAATAGACGAGATAGCGTCCAGAATAGCTGAAAGACTTTCAGAATATGAATTTAAGACATTTCTGGTGGGCTGCAGACTGAATGGCAGCATTAAGGCTATGGAAGACTATCTGGCTGAAAGGTATGGTGTGCAGGAAGATAGAAGCATCAAGTTCCAGCTAAACAGGGAGATCGGGGCGAAGGTTGCCCTTTCCCTGGGAAAAACAACCGAGTTCAAAAAGCCTGACATAACCGTAATCTTTTCCCCCGAATCCCTGGACATTGAGCTGATCGTAAGGCCCCTTTACATCTACGGGAGGTACAAAAAGAGGGTGAGGAACATCCCTCAAACGAGATGGGTTTGCAGCGCGTGCAAGGGCAGGGGATGCGAACTCTGTAATTTTACAGGCAAGAAATATCTCACGAGTGTTGAAGAGCTCATAATTACTCCAGTTCTTGAGATGTGCAAGGGAAAGCAGGCTTTTCTTCATGGAGCAGGCAGGGAGGACGTTGATGCAAGAATGCTGGGCAACGGCAGGCCATTCATCGTGGAGGTCAGGGAGCCGAGGAAGAGGAAAATCGACCTGGATGATCTCAGGGAGAGGATAAACGAGGGTGCGGAAGGGAAAATAGAGGTGCTTAACATCTCCTTTGCCGAGGCGAAGCATGTGGAATGGCTGAAGAAGGCAAAATTCAGGAAGGTTTACAGGGCGAAGGTTGTTTTTGAAAGTGAGGTTGATGGGGGCAGGCTTAAAGAGGCGCTGAAAGGGCTTGTTGGAGTTGTAAGCCAGAGAACGCCCAGGAGGGTCGAGCACAGGAGAGCAGACCTGGTGAGGAAGAGAAGGGTTTACAGCACCGAACTCCTGCTTCACCGCGGTAGCATTGCAGTCATAAGGATCGAAGCGGAAAGCGGGCTGTACATCAAGGAGCTCGTAAGCGGTGATGAGGGCAGGACGAGGCCGAGCCTTTCAGAGCTGCTGGGAGTTGATGCGAAGGTGGAGAAGCTGGATGTTGTTGCTGTGGAGGGTGGCCTGGAAGTGTAGAATATTTTGACAAAAGCAACAATTCGCGACATAGAGCTGAGAAAAAGCCTTTATCGCTGCTTTAATTCCGACTGTGCCGTCTGGATTGTATCAGGCTTGGTTTTGAGATTACTTTAACTCCTTTATTCTTTCTATCGCCTTATCCAACTCCTCGATCAGGTAATATGCTTCAACTTCAGCTTTTTTGGCGTTGTTTGCCATGATCTTGTCGTTCGTTATCAGAATAGAATTTGTTAGTTTGGCTGTCGCTATGAAGTAAGCGTCAGCTGCTCTGCAGTACGCGTCAAAGGCCACAGAAATTGCTGTATCGAATATCTCGTTTTCAGATATAGTATCAACATAGTTGACTATAGACAGCACTTCTTCAATTTCCTCCTTACGCTTAAACCTTCATGCCTGTTCTTATCCTTTGGAATTATGGAATCGACATAGATCGACGTATCTATCGTTAATCCCATGGTCTCTTCCTCATTTCCAGTAAGACTTCCAGGGGATCTTCTTTTACGTCCTTAAATTTCCCTGATAACTTTTCTATAAGATCCAAAAGACCGTGTTGCTTTTCAATCCTGATTCTTACTCACTCTCCCTCCTTTAAGTCAACTTTCTCAAGGGGTTTGAAGACTCCTTTTTCATATATCGCTTCGATAACCTTTGCCATGTTGTTGAATTCGATTCGAAAATTCAAATACCTTTTGTTGAGTTTAGCATAGCTTTAGCGATTTTTAGCGTGATGTTGACCTCAATCAAGGCTGCTATCACGATTAAAGTTATCGAGATTAGAGCTAAGGTTAGGTATTACTGACAGCTCCATTCGGCTACAGGCATGAAAGGGCTGACAGCAATAGTTTATTGGTTGAGCTTGCCTCTTCAGAACTTCTCTGATGGCTACAAATGGTGGCCAATTGAGTGGAACAACATGTGCCCGCTGTAGAACCTGTGAACGCAACTCAATGAAACAGAAATTGGAAACAGTCAACGGCTTTTACCAGCTCACAACTTGGATAGTGTAATTTAACAAAAAATTTATACTCAAATTTTTTTAATGGTCTTATGTTCAGTCGCCACCTCAAAATTGCCCTGCTTGCACTCCTTCTGATCCTCTCCAACTATTCAAACACCGCCCTCTTCATCTCGCTCCTCCTCTCCACCATGCTCGTTCCCGGCTACTTGGTTGTGGAGAGGTACTTCAGAGACGTTTCGGGTAAGATAGCCCTCTATGTTCTTCTGAGCGTTCTGATTTCCACCCAGCTTGTATTTCTGCTCTCCCTTCTCATTGGCTATTCGCTGGAAACCCTGAAGGTCTCCGCCTTCCTCCTTTTACTTCCCGCAGTACTGGCCAGAAAGCCGGAGGTTACCAGAAATGAAGTGGTTGAATGGGCGGTTTTTCTGATTCTCTTTTTGTTCTCCTTCACTCTTCTATATCACAGCCTGTGGTACGATAAGGGGGATTACATCGTCCTCTCCGGCTCCAACTGGCAGGATACTCCCTACCACTATGAGATCATCGAAAGCATAAACAGCGGGAATTTTCCACCGCAAGAGCCCTCTTTTGCCGGCAATCCGCTTCGCTACCACTACTTCGTGGACTTTCACACTGCCATTCTGGAGAAACCTCTGGGATACCAGCCAAGGCTGGTGTTCTATCTCAACTCCCTCTTTTTCCCCCTCTTTTTCCTCAGCGTGTATGCATTCACCCTCAGAATCTCCTCCAGAACAGCAGCACTTTATTCAGGAATTATTGCCGTCTTTGGATGGGGTCTCACCTATCTCTGGTTATTTGACGCTGTGCTCTCAGGAAGTTTCGACCCCAGACAGAGCTACGTTATGGATTACGGTGGCCTCTTCAACCTCCCACCCATCCTGGATAATCTGCTGCAGCAGAGACCGCTGCTGGTAGGGCTGCCAGCTCTGGTCTTCGCAGTCTATTTCTTCGTTGCAGGCTATGAAGAGAAGAAAAGGAGCCACATCCTGCTTTCTGGAGCGATTACGGGACTGCTGCTGCCTTTCCACGTCCTCTCAACCTTCGCAATTTTTGTCTTCATAGCCATTTACCTCTCAGCTTTCGCAGGATTGCACGGTCTGAAAAAAGACACAAGGCTCCTGCTCCCCTTCGCAGTTTTTGCAATCCTCTTTGTACCCCACCTCGGCTTGCTGTCGTCAGGTGCGGAACTCAAGAAGCCCTGGGTTATAGAACATGTTCATGGAAACGTCATTCTGCACTATCTGGCAAACCTGGGATTGCCGCTGATCACGGCTCTGGCTGCGGTGGTGATGAAGGTTGAACGATGGAAGCTGACGGCTCTGTGGATGCTGACCATGCTTCTCTTCCCCTTCCTGCCCTCCTTCACGCCCAATTCCTGGGACATGTACAAGTTCTTCCTCATAGCCTGGATTCCAATAAGCATTTTATCCGGGCAGTTCCTTGAGCGCCTCACATCCATGAGGAGGCTGAGGCTCATCGTCCCCCTTCTGCTGGCTCTCTCCACCCTCTCAACCCTGAACGTAATTCTGTGGAACCTCACCGATTACGGGGCTGCCGGCAAGGATGAGCTTCAGGCCGGGCTGTGGGTGAGGGAAAACACGCCGGAAAAGGCGGTATTCCTGACCTGGCCGTCCATCCACTCTCCCCCTACAATGATCGGAGGGAGGCTGAGGGTTTTGGGGTACGCAAACTGGGCTTACGGGCACGGAATAAAAATAGACAGAATATGGGAAAGGATAGAGGATGTAAAGGCTGCCTTTAACGATTCGAAGGATATGGACAGGGTTCTGGACAAATACGGCGTTGATTACGTTTACGTGGGCATCGAGGAGATTTACAATTCCAGGGCGCTGGATACCGTCAGGAATTCCGCAAGACTGAAGCTTGTTTACAAAGAAGGCTGGATAAGGATTTACCAGGTGATCAGGTAGCTCTCAGCCGTTACAGCCACCTGAGGTAGTTCCAGGCAACCCTCAAATTTAAGTTGAAAAGAAGGCTGATCTCAACGTATCCTGAAAAGAGGCAGCCCCCACAGTTTTCTGCAAGGTTTTTGGCCTCCTCTCTCCACCAGCTCCACAGCTCTTCCAGATCATCCCTGAAATCACCGATAACCCCCGAGCAGCTCTCAATCTTCCCGTCCAGCCCCAGGTGCAGTATTGCCTCGTTTACCCTGCATCTGAAGTCAGGCTTCAGATTGCGAATAATCTTCAGGTAGGGGAACGAGTTGAGTATGGGCTTCCCCTGCCTCTTCATTTCAATTATCCTGTCCACGGTTCTGGCGTATTTTTCCCTGTCTCTGATCCCCACCTCCTCCCAGACCTCCTCGGGAATGCTCCCGTATTCATGCACCGGCTCAAAAAGGACTCCTATCCTCAGACTTTCGGCAAGCCTTACGAGCTCCTCAACGTCATCCAGGTTCTTGCCGTTCAGAACGCAGTTTATGGACGTCCTGATTCCCGCATTCCTGGCCTTAACGATTCCCTCAATCACATCCTCCAGATTTCCACCTCTGAGCTCTGGATAGCTCTTTATTCCGTCAACCGAGACAGCTAGATAATCGCAGTATCTTAACTCTCCAAGCCTCTCCTTAAGCAGGGTGCCGTTGGTTATGACGAAGGTTGTCATTCCCAGGGATTTGGCAAATCTCAAACACTCACCCAGGTCGTCCCGAAGCAGAGGCTCGGTGCTCCAGACGTTGTAAACGACGATGCCGAACTCCCTGCATTTCCTCAGGAACTCGAAAATCTCCTCCCTCGACATCTCCTTCCCTTTTCTCCTCCAGAAGGGGCAGAAGGGGCACCTCAGATTGCATTCAGCATTGATTGTGTGGGCCAGAATGACCGGCCTCCCGCGTTCGAACTGCCTGATTCCCCTGAAAAGCAGATTGAGCGACGTCAGCACGTTCGGCATGTCTCTTTCTCTCCCGAACATTCTTTCCTCTGTACTTCTGTCTTCTGTTCCCACCTCCCAAAACCTTTTTGCCTTTTCGATGGACTATCTGGGACGTGAGGTTCGGGAGAAAGATTGTCCTTGCCCTCTTCTGGACATTGCTTGTGCTCCACCCAACCCCCCTTCGAATCCGTCCAGAATAGAGGAGTTCGTGATGAAGTATGTTGAGTACGACTATGATTTCAACGTATACGGCGTCCCCTGGCACTTCCCAACACCTGCTGAGGTGGTGGAGAAAAAGAGGGGCGACTGCAAGAGCCGGATGCCGGCAATCAGAAAGATACTGCTGGCAGGCTGGATTACCATATTTTTATGGGAAAGGGCTGAGAGAGTCTGGAGGTGGAAGCAGAGTAGTTGAAGTGGGAGGCAGTATTTAAAAATCAAAGATGGAGTGATACACGGCGGACCACCGCCGCATACCCAGCATCCGGCACCCCATGGGAAGTCTTAAATATCCATTCGGGTATTCTTGCTGAGCAAATCGAGGTGACGTCAATGGGCTGGAAATCTCACGGTTTACGAATAAAATCCGGTAGGAAACTCAAAAAACACGTGAGGGAGAAGAGGATATCCATAGCAAGGGCTTTGCAGACCTTCGAAGTGGGCCAGATGGTGCACATCGATATCGATTCTGGCGTTCATAAAGGAATGCCCCACCCTCGCTTTCAGGGGAGAACGGGAAAGGTTGTTGGTCAGAGAGGAAGAGCTTACCTTATCCAGATCAGGGACGGGGGCAGCTACAAGACCCTGATTGTAAGGCCTGAGCACCTCAAACCCGCAAGGTAGGGTGTTTTTTATGTCCTTTAAAGAGATAATCGAATTTGAATACATTACAATATCTGAAGCCAAGGACATACTGGAAGAAATAGCTGAAAAAAGGAAGGAAAGAAGTGAGCTGCTTTTTGAGACGAGGAGAGCTCTTTTACACCTCAGAAAATTTTCAAAACTCCCCGCTGATAAGGCAAGAGAGCTGGTTGAGGAACTCATGAAGCTACCTCAGGTGGGCAGGAGAGACCTGGCTGTAAAGCTGGTTGACATAATGCCCACCGTTCCCGATGAAGTGAGGACGATTTATGCAAAAGAGAGGTATACTCTGACTATCGAGCAAATTCAGGAGATTCTGGACGTCATTGACAGGTACAGATAGTAACTAATCTGACTACGGGTTTTGAATGCGAGAAAGCATGTGAGTTTTGAAGAAAGAATTAAATAGTTTTTCAAGATATTCTTTTCGGGAGATGAGTGAATGGAGGGGAAGGCGAGGGTCAGGGAAAGGGACAGAGAGCGGATGGAGGATTATGCTTATGTACTTGATTTCATGCCTTACGGTCACCCTGACGACAAGCGCCCCCTTCACAGGCGTGAACCCCTGGCCCAGGTTGTGGGGGATAAGTACTTCACCCTACTCGAAGTAAGTCTGAAGAAGGATGCCAACCCCCTGGTTATGGACAGGCTTTACATTGGGAAAGGGGAGAGAGACGCTGTAAACAAGATAAAGAGAAGGCTGAGGTTTGAGGAGCTGACACCAGCAGCCAAAAGTGAACTTCCCTTTGTCCTTGAGCATATTGTGAAGGAGCAGGAAGAGAGGTTCGTGGAGTTCTTCAATAAATCCGAATCCATAACAACCCGCCTTCACCAGCTTGAGCTACTCCCTGGAATCGGCAAGAAAACAATGTGGGCCATACTGGATGAGAGGAAAAGGGAGCCCTTTAAGAACTTTGAGGATATTTCGAAGAGGGTAAAGGGACTTCAGCATCCTGAAAAGCTGATTGTAAACAGGATAATCGAGGAGCTGAAGCAGCAGAACATTAAATACCGCCTGTTTACAGCATGAGCATCAATACGGACCATGAAGCTCTTCAAGAAAAAATCCCAGTATATCCTGGTGGACAGGGGTGTTTTGAGGAGGGTTACAAGTTATGCTGAACTCTCGTCTGAAGACACAGTTCTCGAGGTCGGGTGCGGTACAGGGAATCTAACGGCCCATCTGCTGAGGAAAGCTGGAAAGATCGTTGGGGTTGAGATAGACTCCAGAATGGTGGAACTGCTGAAAAGAAAGTTTTCCGGATTTATTGAAGCTGGCAGGTTTGAGCTCATTCATGGTGACGCTCTCAGGATAAATTTCCCACACTTTGATAAATTCGTTTCCAACATACCCTACAAGATTTCATCCCCCCTCACGTTCAAGCTGCTCAAAAGCGATTTTGAGCTTGCGGTGGTTATGTATCAGAAGGAATTTGCCAGGAGGCTCGTGGCCAGACCGGGAAGCAAGGACTACGGGAGGCTCAGCGTAATATCAAAAGCTTACTGCAGGGCGGAAATTGTGGAAACCGTCCCCAGGTGGGCCTTTGTACCAAGACCGAAGGTGGATTCTGCCATTGTCAGGATCCATCCCGAGCCAGAGCTGGAAGTGAAAAACAGGGAGCTGTTCGAAGAGCTGGTAACCTTCCTGTTCAGCAGGCGGAGGAAGAAGCTCGGGAAGAGCGTTGAGGAGTTCTGCAGGATCAGAGGAGCTACCATCGACCTGCCAGATAAGCTACGGGATCTGAGGCCGGAGCAGGTAAGTCCGGAAACCTTTGCAGAGCTGAGCGACTCAGCGGTAGTGTAGGGGGATGGCGATTTGAAAGAGAGCGTTTACCCTCCTGGTGAAGACTCCCAGCTTTTGCTGGAAGCTGCCCTGATGGAGGTAAGGGAGGATGATGAGATTCTGGAGGTGGGGACGGGAAGCGGATACGTGGCAGCGAACCTCAGGCCGCACTGCAGAGAAGTTATTGCGACAGACATCTCTCCTTTTGCAGCCAAATCGGCGAAAAAAGAAGGGATTGAGGTAATACGGACGGACCTCTTCGCAGGAATACGCAGGAAATTCAGCCTCATCCTCTTCAACCCTCCCTACCTTGAGCTGGAGGAGTGGGAGAAGCGGGGAGACTGGATGGAGAAGGCCATTGATGGTGGGAAGGGAGGGATTGAGGTTTTGACGAGGTTCATAATGGAATTAAGGGATGTTATGGAAGATGGAGGGAGAGCAATAGTAATTGTCTCTTCTCACACCTCAGATGAGGTGTTCAGGGTTATTCGTGAGCATGGTTTCGACTACGAAATCGTGGCAAGGAAAAAACTCTTTTTTGAGGAACTGTATGCCGTCAGAATTCGGAACAAATCTGATTCAGCCGCCGGCCTTTGACCGCATTATGTGCTGCCTGATAGCATCGTGAACGTCTCCCGGTGCTTCTATCAGCACCTCTGTTCTGGGGATGCGCATGAACGCATTCTGTAGCTGCTTGAAGCGCACAATAACGGTCACGTCTCCTCTTTTAGCTCTGAGGACACCCTCAGAACAGTCTACACTGAACCCCAACTTTTTGAGCGTTCTCATGAAAAAATCCCTGGCCTCTTCGGCCTTCATACCCATGAGGTGCCGAAATGTCTGTTTTTCGGTCATCTGGCCTTCCCGGATTTTAAGGTTAAAAAGTGCCCTCTGGAGCCGCCGGCATAAAATTACGGTTCAGATCTGGGAAATAAGCTCTTCAGTGGCAGCAATTATCTTCTCATTGGCCTCCTTTATCGCCTGAACAGGGCTCTTGCCGTTCGTCCTGACAACCAGCTCCGGTTCCCCAGTGAGAGGGTGGGGGATGTGGTATTTTGCCAGAACAACGTCCTCATCCTCCAGCAGGTAATGGGTCAGGAGGTTGAGTAAAGTGTGGTCTTCGCCCTTCACCACCAGTCTGATATAGTCGTCTGCCAGCTCAAGCACCTTTATCTCCACCTTCACCACCTTCCCTTGCCGTATTCGGGAGACAATCTCCTTTTTTCAACGTTTCCGCAGCTCGGGCATATCAGCCTGCCGCCTTCAAGCACCAGATCCCCCTTACACACGCTGCATATAGCCTTTATCACGCCCATGCCTTCTTCCTTTGTGGAGAGCTTCATCTGCTCCACATCCACAACCCTCGCCCTCACGATGTCTCTGTAACCGAAGGCAGTCGATATGTCCTTCAGATAGCCGGGCTGGACGTTGGAGATGTGTATGGCACCCAGGCCGGTGTGCATCAAATCTCTGTCAAAGCCCTCCTTTCTCGCTATTTCCACGAGGGCGAGAGAGTTTCGGAGGTCGATAATCCTCCCAACCACGACGTCGCCCCTGTTTATCTCGGGTATTCTCTTGACGGGCTCAACACTGATTACTTTATCTTTCAGCACCACTCTTCCAGCAACTGATGCAAAAAGCTCGCCGTTCTCCTCATAAACTCCTTTTCCGGCTGCGTACTCTTCAGCATAGCCGAGCTTATCTCCGGGCATTACGAACTTCATCTTTTTTCCTCTCCAGTCTGAATACCTCCACAGGTATATATTTAAATGCTTTTTCGTGGAAGGAGTAAGTTCTCCTCAAAGGCATGCTGTACCTCCAGAGGTGGGTGATGACGAATCCTCTCTCTTCAGCCATTCTGGCAACGAATTCCTCGCTCCCCGCTGAGTGGACGGAGTAGATGACTCTGGAGAAGTCCATGGCCCTCTCAAGGAAGGGTCTGTCAGCGTGCCTCACCTGAATGCCGAAGGGAGGGTTCATTATGGTTGTAATACCTGATGCCCCGTCAGCCCTGAGGCAGAGGGCGCGAACATCGCACTGCACGAAGTCCACGTGAACTCCTGCACCCCTGGCGTTTCTCCTCGCAATCTGCAGAGCATCCCCGTCAACATCGAATCCGAAAGCCTCTGCATCAAGCAGCGCCGCTGCGATGGCCAGTATTCCGGTCCCGCATCCAAGGTCAACTACAGTATCTAAATCTCCCATGAGCTTTGCATTCACAGCCATCTCTGCTGCAAGCGCAGGGGGAGTTACGTACTGCTCAAGCTGGATTTTTGGGTTGCTGAAACCCTCAAGCCCCTCCAGCAGCATTTCAAGCTCCTTTTTCACACCGGGATTTGGATGGGGAGAATTAATTGATTTCTGTTTCCCATGGCATCAAAAAAATCGTGGAGAGATGCCGACAGTT
>CAZHKD010000019.1:0-21737 GCA_964533255.1 uncultured archaeon
TTCGCCGAGGGTTCGAATGCTCTCCTCTCCCAGCACGTTAAGCATGTTATAACTTTTAACAACCACACTTATAAGTTTCACGGTTATCAGTTAGCAGCGAAGGGTGTGCTACTCATCCAGCAATAGTTTCAAAAATAGATATAAATTGAAAAATAAAAAATAAGTAAAAATAAATTAGTGTGACCATGTGGGGAAGCTACCATACAAAAGGGTTAAATAGCTTCGTCTAAAAACATTTCCCTGTGACAGGGATTAGAAGACTTGTACTGGACGTGCTGAAGCCCCACGAGCCCAGCAACCTCCTGATGGCAAAGGCTCTGAGCGAGCTTGAGTTTGTGGAGGGCGTTAACCTGAGCCTCTACGAGATAGACCAGAACACCGAGAACATCAAAATCGTTATTGTTGGTAACGACATGGACTTTGAGAGGATAAAGAAAGAGATAGAGAATCTCGGCGGTGTTATACACAGCATTGACGAGATCGTGGCTGGAAAGAGAATTATTGAAACAGTTACTACTGAGCAGGACAGGTAGTAGAAGCGAGTGAAAAGGCACCGGCGGCATCAGCAGTTGGCCGCATCAGTGTCGGGCTGTAAAAATTCGGTGGAGTCAGCAGGCGAGTGAAGTTCTGATGGCAGGCCAGTTACAGGGACGATGACAGCAACTGTCCGCAACTCCCCCAAAACCTGAATTATGGGTTGTCAGAATTGACTGAAAAAGAAGAAGAGAGAAACGATTATAAATTTTCATTAGACATCCATCTCCATGCCCGATTACAACGTGTGTATAGCCGGTGCTGCTGGGGATGGAATTAAAGATGCCGGCGTCCTTCTCGCCAGACTCTTTGCGTCGATGGGTTATCGAACATTCGTTTATCAGGAGTACGAATCCCTTATCAGAGGCGGTCACAACGCCAGCGTGGTCAGAGCTTCGGATAAAGAAATCCACTCCCACCGCTACTTCTACGACGCTTTCATCTGCCTGGAAGATTACGTGATGGACTATCACAGCAGCAGGCTGAGAGGTTTCCTGATTCACGACTCGAAATTTGAATGTGAGCACGAAAACTCCTTCCCAATCCCCATGAGCCAGATGGTCAGGGAAGAGCACCAGCCAGCAATTTTCAGAAACGCCGTTGCCCTGGGAGCTTTCTGCTACCTGGCAGGAATCCCCCTTGAAAACCTGAACGAGGTCTTTGTAAGGGAGTACGGCGAGAAGGCAGAATACGACGTCATTCTCGCCAGAGAAGGATACGAATTTGCTGAGAAGAACTTCCAGCAGCAGCTTTACGTCGAGCAGATGGATGGCAGGAAGCCGGTTCTTTCAGGAAACGAGGTCATAGCTCTGGGGATGGTCAAGGCTGGCCTGAAGTGCTACTTCGCCTATCCCATGACTCCCACCTCCCCAATTCTCCATTTTCTGGCTAAGCAAAAGCTTGGCGTCAAGGCTGTGCAGCCTGAGAGCGAGATTGCAGCCATAATGATGGCAATCGGCAGCGCCTTTGCCGGGAAGCGCAGCGCTGTTGCCACAAGCGGTGGTGGATTCGCGCTGATGACGGAGAGCATAAGCCTCGCAGCCATGGCTGAGGTTCCGGTTCTGATAGTTGAGGGGCAGCGGAGCGCTCCATCAACGGGCATGGCGACATTTACGGCCCAGCAGGACCTGAATTTTGTCCTGCATCCCGGTCACGGCGAGTTTCCACTTATTGTTGCCTCACCCATTACCGTGAGCGACTCCTTCTACCTTGCCGCCGAGCTCCTGAACCTGGCATGGAAATTCCAGACTCCAGCCATCATGCTGACGGACAAGCACCTTGTTGAAAGCTACGAGACCCTGGAAGTTGATGCTGACGCTGTTCAGGAAGAAAAGGTAGAGATATACGATGAGGAGACTGAAGAGATATTCCCAAGATTTAGAATTACCGACAGCGGCGTCTCGCCTTATGCTGTTCCGCCGGCCATGGTGAAAGTCAACAGCAACGAGCACGACGAGTTCGGGATAACGACAGACGATGCCGAAACAGCTAAAGCCATGTACGCAAAGCGGATGAGGAAGGAGGAGGCGATAAAGAAGGAGGTTTCTGAACTTGAGCCCTACAGGCTGTATGGTGAAGGTAAGGACACATTAATCACCTGGGGCTCCACCTTCGGAGCTGTTTATGAGGTTGCAGAGGAGCTCGGCTACAAAGTGCTGGCGGTGCGCTATCTGAAGCCACTCATTCTCCCGGAGATGAAGGGAGAGCTTATTGCTGTGGAGTGCAACTACGGCGGACTGCTGGCGGGGCTTGTTGAGAAGGAGAAAGGTGTTAGAGTTAAGCGGGTGCTCAGGTGGGATGGTCGCCCCTTCACGCCTGAAGAGCTCCGCAAGTCACTGGAGGTGGCAGAATGAGCCTTGATACCTACGCAAAGAACACCTGGTGCCCCGGGTGTGGAAACTTCGGCATTCTTAAAGCCTTCAAAAACGTTGCCACAAAGCTTGTGGAGGAGGGTGTGAGCAGGGGCAGAATCGTGATCTCTTCCGGCATAGGCTGCCACGGCAAGATAGCAGACTACATCAGGCTTCCGAGCTTCCACGTCATCCACGGCAGGGTGCCGCCTTTCCTGACGGGCATGAAGCTGGCAAATCCAGAGCTTATAGCTGTAGGCTTTGTAGGCGATGGCGACTCCTTGAACGAGGGAATGGAGCACATGGTTCATTCAGCGAGGAGAAACACCGACATAACCCTGTTCCTCCACAACAACGGGGTTTTCGGCTTGACGACGGGCCAGGTGACGGCGACGAGCCCCAGAGGGTTCAAAGGCCGCTCAACGCCCCGGGGAAATCCGGAAAATCCCATAAATCCGTGTGCCCTGATGCTGGTGAGCGGAGCAACCTTCGTTGCCAGAGGATATGCTGGACACATGGATAAGCTTGAGCACATCATGTATGAGGCTATAAAGCACAGGGGCTTCGCCTTCGTCGAGATACTCCAGCCGTGTGTCAGCTTCAACAACACCTGGAAGCTCTACAACGAGAAGGTGAGGTGGGTGGATGGAGGCAGCGACGACTTCTACGAAGCCCTCAGGCTCTGCCAGGATGAGACGCTTACAGGCATCTTCTACCGGGTTTCAAGGGAGACCTTCGAGGATGCTGTAGGTGAGGTTGAGGCTGAAGATGTGGCTGGGGTGCTCAACAGATTTTGAGGGGATAAAAGTTCGATCACGGAGAACCTGAAAATTTGAAATAAAAGAAATCAGGCAATCCCAAGCGAGCTGTTGGTCTTCTTAATGCTCTCTTCTTTATCTGCCAGCTCGAACATTGCCCTTATTGCATCCACGTTCTCAGGCACCACGATGGACTCCTGGTGTATTGCCTGCGTAACAAACAGCTCACCGTCGCTGTAGGTGACGCTTTCCCTCCAGATGACGTTTTCAAAGAGGTCGTACCTCATCCTGAGCTCCCTGGCGTATTCTATAATCTTCGCAGTTGACGTGAAGCCCTCTTCAGCAGAGACCAGCATCAATCGGGGCTCGCTTTCCAGGACTGATAGCACGTCGTCTGCGCTCACTTCAGGCATCTCTATGGAGACCGCATGCACGTGCATGAGCGTTGTGGGTACCTTGAAGGCTGTGGTTATTATGTTGATGTCGGGCAGAACCGTCTGCACGTCAGGCCCGTGATGAGACGGCAGCCTTACGGGGTCGGGCATGATGCCGTTCACCAGCCCCTTCTTGTCCTCTTTCGGATCGACGACCCTCCTCAGCATCGTCGCCCTCACCTTTTTGATGTCTCCCGCTCTCCTCACAGTTGCCAGCAGCCTGGAAAGGCCGGTGGTGTTGCAGCTCACCACCCTGACGAAGTTCTTGCCTACTGCGGCGTCGTAGTTTGCGAGGGTGCTGAAGGAGACCTCGGCCACATCCTTCTTCTCCCCACCCTGAAAAACTGCTTTTACGCCCGCCTTCTCGTAGGCTGGCTTGTTCGAAGCTCCAACCTTTCCCGGGCTGCAGTCCACCACAACGTCGCACTCCGCAAGCAGATCATCTATGGTTCCGGAAATCTCCACTCCGGCCTCTTCGAAGCGGCTGACGTTCTCTGGAATCGCCACGTAAAGCTTGTAGCCCTTCTCAACCGCCAGGCGGGCTTCAAAATCGGGTTTGGTCTTGGTGACTCCCACAACCTCCATGTCGTCCTGGAGCCTTACAGCGTCCGCCACCCTCTTGCCTATGGTGCCGTAACCGTTTATCGCAACCTTCACCTTCATGCTATCCCTCCTCAACGACGATTCTGTGAGACCGCATATCCATTAAAACAATTTTCCCTTTCATTTCCTTGTACTCTCCAAGGAGGCCGTAGAGCTTGATGGTTTCTCCTTCAACCTCAACCCTGACAACGTCTTCCATGACAACTTCTTCCACATCTTTTTCGCCACTACCGCCACTCTTAACCCTGACCACCTTTGATTCACACATAATTCCGATGTGGAACGAGGGGCTAAAAAACACTTTGTTTTTTGTCGTTTCTCGAGTGCCTCACTTTCAGGAAATAAAGCCCAAGATGGAAAAATTGAATCAGCGGATCAGCGGGTCGCTCCAAAGGCCGCTATGGATGAAAGAACCGAAAGCACCAGAACTATGCCCAGAGCAATCCAGATGAAAAAAGCATCCATCAGCCTCGCCCCAGCCAGACTGTAGCCGTATGCCGTGAATGTCATCCAGATTGCCAGCCCCGCAGCGATTCCGTAGATCACTGCATCCCTCGCTCTGCGGGCAGCAAAGCCTGCCGCGATTCCTGCCACGATAATGCCTGCCCAGTGGTAAACAGAAAGGGCAACACCCGCTATGGCCAGTACAAGATAGGCCATGATGCCTCCATTTCGACCGATTCTGCCCATGCCATCACCTCCCGATAAACTCAATCACCTTCTCCCCTCTGAGCTCCATGTCCATCGGCTTGTACTCTCCTCTCGCCCACATCTCAAGCTGATCGTCGTAGTGCTTCGAGAAGTAGTTGCCTGAGTTACCGCCAGGAATGACGCAGTATGATTTGCCGCCGTAGTCCACGATCATGCGCCAGCTGCTGCCTGCCTGGTTGCCTTTCACTCTGAAGTTGAATATCGTGTACTTCGAGCCGTCCATGGGCAGGCTGGGGTAGTTCAGGAAAGCAAGTTTGCTGCCGAATGGATGGTTTATTCTGAGTCTGTTGTAGTCTCCATAAACCTGCCAGCCCTTCTCCTTCATCTCTTCAGCTGCCAGCCTCAAAGCCCTCAGGGCGATGTCGTCCCTGGTCTCCTTCTCCGGCGTTCTCCTATCGTCAAACCAGGGCGAGGCTGCATCAAGATTCTGAACCACCCAGAGGCGGGGGAAGTAAGATGAATCCAGCCCGGCAGCAAAGAACTCATCGAAGGTTTCATTCATGAACTTCTCAAGCCAGAGAGCGAAGATTAGTGCAGCTTTCGAATCCTTCGTCATCCTGTAATCCCAGTCCTTCAGCTCCTGAATGTAGGGCTTCAGCCCTTCTCCACCCTTCTTCTGGTAAGCTTCAATAATCATGGGAACGAAGAACTCTGCCGGCTTGGAATAAACGTCCCTCTGCATTTCCTTCACGTACTCAGCATCTATCTTTTCTCCCCTCTTTATGGCAGCTTCGATCATCTCAAATATCCTGATTCCCCGGTATGGGTCAGCAAAGTACATGGAGTCGCCCAGGTAGTAGCCGTACTCCTCTGGAACAATTCTCTGGTTGGCTGTGCCAACGTAGTCTGGATTTATGAGGTGTGGAATTTCCTCGAAGGGTATGAAGCCCTCCCAGGTGGAGATGCCGTAGGGTTTGAAGCCAATCCACTCCCCGTCTCCTCTGGAGCCGTTGAAGATGACGTTTCCTGCCACCATTTTTCCATCAACGTAGCGTATCGGGAACTTGCCCGCTGGATAGTACATGATGTTGCCTTCCACATCAGCGTAAACCGTATTCTGGGCCGGCACATCGAAGTAGCGAAGCGCCTCCAGGAAATCCTTCATGCTTCTGGCATGGTTGTATTTATAGAGGGCCAGCGCCTCTCTCGTTCCTGTTAGCCCCGTCCAGGCAACAGCCACTTTCATGCCCTCTTTCTCGATGATGGGGCCGTGAACGGTCTTTTCAACAACAATATCCTTCTCAATGAATCCCTTATCCGTTTTGACCCTTATTTTCCTGACTTCCTTTTCAGGCTCAAGCCACCTGCCCTTGTAGAGGTACTTCTCCCCCTTCCACACGTAGCTGTAGAAGTCGATGACGTCAGCCCCAACATTGGTGAAGCCCCACGCCACAAAATCGTTTCTGCCGATGACAATGGTCGGAATGCCCGGGAACGTTACACCTCTGGCCTCATAATCTCCATCAACCCTAATGTGCATCTCATACCATATGGGCGGCACCGTCAAAAGCAGGTGGGGGTCATTGGCGAGGATGGGCTTCCCGCTTTCCGTCAGCTTACCGGAAATGACCCAGTTGTTGGAACCAAAATCTGCGTCGCCCTCGAACTGCTCCAGCCAGTTAACGGCTTTACCCCAGTCAGCCTTCGCAAACTCCTCTTCTGATACTATCGTGTAATTGTGAGCTTCGAACATGGGATAGAGCTCCAGAACGTCTTTACCAAACTTCTGAATCAGAACGGCCCTCTTCAGATCCCAGAACTCCCCTGTCAAGCCCCACTCTATGGCCTTCCCTATCAGCAGCGTGTCCACCGGCTTCCACGGTTCTGGTTTGTAGTCGAGAAGCTGAAACTCCATGGGCAGCTTTTCGCTGCTGATGTAGCGGTTGACCCCTTCTGCGTAGGCATCAAGAAGCGAAGCAAACTCAGGGTCTTCCTGTCTGACCGCCTGCAACGAGGCCTCTGCAGCGGAAACAAAATCCATCTTCACGTGAAATACGTCAGAATCCAGCAAAGCATCGCCGAAGACTTCAGAAAGCTGCCCCTTCATCAGCCTCCTGTTCAGGTCCATCTGGAAGAGCCTGTCCTTGGCCTGAACGTAGCCTATGGCGAAGTATAAGGCTTTCTCGTTCTCCGCAACGATGCGGGGCACTCCGTACTCATCATAGTACACCTCCGCCCTACCGTAAGGATTCTCAATTACCTTTTTACCGGTATCAAGGGTCCACACCGCTCCGCTGAAGGGAGCGAACATAGATATGAAGCCCATGCCAGCCACGATGATTGCCAAAAGCAGAATAGCGGCTGCAATACCATATTTTTTCATGATAGAATTTATGTGATGATGATATTTTAAATTTTCGAGCTGAGAAATGCGTCTGGGAGGGATTCGGTTATTGAGGGTAGATGGACTCCCGAAAATCAAAATCCTCAGGTCGCTGACGTTCGCTTCATCAAAACTGAGAATTCTTGATATTCTGGATGAGCCAAAGGACCTCGATGAGACCTCTGAGATGTTGTCGAGGAGCAAGCAGACTGTGGCGCCGCCCCTTCAGACACTCGTTCAGCTTGGACTTGTAGGGTGGATGGAAAATACAGACTTTCGAATACATGAAACCAACGAATAGGGCAAGTGGGGGATGACAGGACTCGTAATCGAAGCTCCTGTCGGGGGCGTATACAGCAAGAACATCAAATGAGAAAGCGATTGACAGCTTCAAATCCACCATACCCGCTCTAAGGTTGTAGGGAAACCTGTTGTTAAACCTCTCCGTCCTGTCTTTAATCTGGGAAAACAAGCTTTCAATGGAATTCCTCCTGCCAAAGGTCTCGTGCTTGTACCTCAAACCAGGCCTGTCCAAAGATTTGAGGACTTCTTTAAGGAAAACGTAGGCGTGGAAGCTGCTTCTTCCATCGGAAGCGATGTGCGTGTCAGAGTGGTGAGATGGGGAAGACCCTGAATAAATATTGAGTCAAAAGAAATAACAGAGTCAGTCCAGAACGCCCTTGGTGCTTCTGACGCCTTCTCCCTCTATAACCAGCGCTTCCCGCAAAGCGATGGCAAAGGCCTTGAAGCAGACCTCCACCATGTGGTGCAGATTGCTTCCTCTGACGGATATGTACGCATTGATGCCGGCGTTTCTGCAGAGGGTGTCGAAGAAGTGGATGAAGTTCTCTGCGCTGATTCCGCCTACGTCACCGTCAAGAACGCTGTCAAAATTCAGGTAGCCCCTCCCGCTCACGTCAATTCCGCAGATTCCAACGCTTTCGTCCATGGGCACAACAGCGTCACCGAATCTGGCTATGCCAGCCTTATCTCCCAGCGCGCTTCTTATCGCCTGACCCATGGCTATGGCAACGTCTTCGATGGTGTGGTGCTCGTCCACCTCCACGTCCCCCGAAGCCCTGAGCTTCAATCCAATCCCGCTGTGCCTGGCGAAGGTCTCAAGCATGTGGGTGAAGAAGGGAATTGGCGTTTCAATCTCGTATTCTCCCCCATCCAGATTGAGCTCTATCCTGACATCAACCTCTCTCGTCTTTCTTTCCACAACTGCTTTTCTCATTTAATCTCCTCCTGAGCTGCCACGATTTCCCCCAATCTCAAGTCTTAAAGCTTCTTCAAGCCTTATCCTTCCGGTATACAGGGCAGAGCCCACCACCACACCTCTGGCTCCGGCATCCTTAATAAGCCTGATGTCGTCAACGCTCGCTATGCCTCCGGCAACGTAAACCGGGCTGCTGACGTTCCTCACGATCTCTCTAATCCTCTCAGCCTCTACACCCTTCACAAGCCCCTCAACGTCCACGTTGGTGTAGAGGAACGAAACATCCAAGTCATCGTATATTCCGGCGAGCTCAACAGGGGAGTAGCCAGTCTTCTCCTTCCACCCCTTCACGACCACTCTGCCCTTTCTGGAGTCAATGGCAACCATTATCCTGCCCGGATGCCTCTCAGCCAGCTTCCTTACTGCCTCAACGTTTTCAACGGCCAGAGTGCCTATTATCACCCTGTCCAGACCGATGGATATCAGCCTCTCTGCCGTTTCAACGTCTCTTATTCCTCCCCCCACCTGCACCTCCACGTCAAGCTCCCTTTTTATTCTGAGAATGACGTCCTCATGCCTCAGGCTTCCTCTGAAGGCTCCGTCAAGGTCTATGACGTGGAGAGTCCTGGCACCTTTCTCAACCCACATTCTGGCCACTTCAAGGGGGTTGTCCAGCTGAACGGTGACCCTTCTCTCGTCTCCCTGCACCAGCCTGACAACCCTGCCATCTTTCAGGTCAACGGCAGGAATGACTGCGAACATTGTAGAATAAAAAGTAAAGAGGATTAAAATAGTCTTCGTAATCAAAAATCAGATAAAGTCCTCTGGATAGAGATGCTCTTTCTTGGCCTTCTTCATCCTGGTCTTCTTCCTCCCTCTGTTTCCTCTGTCATCGCTCCTCCTCGGCCTCTCATTGAGGAGCTCTTCAAACTCCTCATCTGTCACCGGCTTCAGATTGAGCCAGTCCTCAAACTTCTTCTTGCTTCCCTTCAACTTCATCTACCCTTGTTTTTTTGCTATTCAATGGCAATTGGAGTATATATCTCTTATGCTGGTCTAATGCCGGCAGCTAAGGGCTCAGGGAGGCACTGGCATAATCGACATATCAGAAAGATATTTTAACAAAGTTTGGAATCTGCCAACGTGACCATGAGGTTCAGCAGCATATACAGTCCGAAGGATGTTGAAAGCGTCATCAGGAAGTTCTGGGATGATAACAGAATCTACGAGAAGGCCAGAGACCGGGGAGAAAAGCCCTTCTTCTTCGTTGACGGCCCACCCTACACCACAGGCAGAATTCACCTGGGCACAGCATGGAACAAGGTGATAAAGGACACCATACTCCGCTACAGACGCCTCTGCGGGTACAGAGTTACAGACAAGCCCGGCTGGGACATGCACGGCTTACCGATTGAGGTGAAGGTGGAGCAGGAGCTCGGTTTCAGGACGAAGAAGGACATCGAGGAGTTCGGAATCGATTCTTTCATTCAGAGATGCATGGAATATGCATTGAAAAACAGAGATGCCATGACCGAGCAGTTCAGGATGCTCGGAGTCTGGATGGACTGGGAGAACCCGTACATGACGATAAAGGCCGACTACATCAACGCCGCATGGTGGACCATCAAAAAAGCCCACGAGAAGGGGCTGCTGGAAAGGAAGAAGATGGTGGTGAACTGGTGTCCCCGATGCGAGACGGCTTTGGCTGATGCTGAGGTGGAGTACTGGGAAGAAGAAGACCCCTCCATATACGTCAAGTTCCCTGTCAAGGATGATAACACCTACATCGTCATATGGACAACGACGCCCTGGACGCTCCCGGCAAATATGGCTGTTGCGGTCCATCCAGCGCTGGAGTATGCGGTCATCAAGGCCATGAAGGATGGAAGAATAGAGTACCTCATAATCGCCAAGGAGCTTGCGGAGAACGTGCTGAAGAAGGGCGGCTACGAGATGTGGGAGATAATCGAAACCCATCTGGGCGAAGACCTTGTCGGCACCGAATACATCCATCCCCTTGCAGACGAGGTTCCCCTGCAGAAGAACTGGAAGCATTCCGTTTACATGGCGGAATTCGTTTCTTCTGAGAACACAGGATGCGTCCACATTGCCCCCGGTCACGGTCTTGAGGACTTCGAGCTATCTCTGCGATACGGTCTTGAGGTTTTCAACCCCGTTGACGACAGGGGCGTTTACACGAGTGAAGCAGGAAAGTATGCGGGAATGCACGTGAGGGAAGCCAACAAAGTGATAATTGAAGATCTGAGAGCTAAAGGTCTGCTTCTGGCAGAGGAGACGATAGTCCACCGCTACGGCCACTGCTGGAGGTGCAAGAGCCCCATAATATATCGCGCCACCGAGCAGTGGTTCCTGAAGGTAAGCCAGCTCAAGGACCTGATGGTTAAGGAGATCGACAGCGTCAGGTGGGTTCCCGAGTGGGCGGGCAGCAGCCGCTTCAAGGACTGGGTGAGCAACGCAAAGGACTGGTGCATCAGCAGGCAGCGCTACTGGGGCATCCCGATACCCGTCTGGATATGCGAGAAGTGCGGAGAGATGAAGGTGGTTGGAAGCATTGACGAGGTGCCCTGGCAGAGCGACCTTGACCTGCACCGACCCAGAATCGATGCAGTCACCTTCGATTGCAAGTGCGGCGGAAAGATGAGGAGGGTTGAGGACGTCTTCGACGTCTGGTTTGACAGCGGCGTCGCTTCATGGGGCACCCTCAGCTACCCCCGCTTTAAGGAAGAATTCGAGAGGCTCTGGCCGGCGGACTTCATAACTGAAGGTCACGACCAGACGAGGGGCTGGTTCTATTCCCAGCTTGGGGCAAGCGTCATCGCCTTTGAGAAAGCCCCCTACAAAACCGTCCTGATGCATGGGTTTACCCTTGACGAGCAGGGCAGAAAGATGAGCAAGAGCCTGGGAAACGTCGTGGAGCCGGAGGAGGTTATAGAGGAGATAGGTGTCGATGCTTTCCGCCTCTACGTCCTCTCGTCAGCCCTGTGGGAGGATCTGAGGTTCAGCTGGGACGAGGCAAGAAACTACCTGCGATTCCTGAACATCTACTGGAACGCCATACGCTTCGCCCACACCTACATGAGCCTTGACAGGTTTGAGGAGGTCGACCTCTCAGCCATCCAGCTGAAGGTGGAGGACAGGTGGATTCTCTCCAGGCTTGAGAGCTTTCTGAAGCTGGCAAACGAGGCAATGGAGAACTACCAGCTCCACAGAGTGGTGAGGGCATTCGTTGATTTCGTGACAGAGGACTTCAGCAGGTGGTACATCCAGCTCATAAGGCCGAGAGTGTGGGAGGAGCGCGAGTCAATCTCAAAAATTGCAGCCTATGCAACAGTTCTCAGGGTCGTGGACAGGGTTAACAGAGCCATATCGCCCTTCATCCCCTTCATCTCAGAATACATCCATCAGAACTTCACAAGAGCCTTCAGGAACGCTGCCGAGTCCGTATTTCTGGAGAGCATGCCAAGAGCTGAGGAAGAGTGGATCGACGAGAAGCTTGAGGATTGCATGGAAGTGGCAAAGCAGATTTTTGAGGCAGCGAGCAACGCCAGGCAGAAGGCGAAGATCAAGCTCAGGTGGCCCCTGAGGAAGCTGGTTGTGGAGGGGGACGAGAGGGTTGAAGAAGCGGTCAGAATGCTTGAAGACATCATCAAATCCCAGTGCAACGTTAAGGAGGTAGAAGTGGTCAGAGAGTTCCAGAAAGAAGCGGTAATCAAGCCCAACTTCAGAGAGATAGGCCCCCTGCTTAAGGAGAAAGCTGGTCAGTTCGCGAAGCGCATTTCTTCCCTTTCAAAGGATGAGGTTCGGGAAGTGCTGGAGCAGGGCTACATCGAGTTCGAGGGTGAGAAACTGGAGGCAGACAGGGTGCTGCTTGTGGATTACACCCTTCCCGAAGGCTACACCTTCGCAGAAACCTCATGGGGTGGCGTTTACCTCTACACCGTCGTGGATGACGAGCTGAAGAAAGAGGCGTTCGCCAGAGAGCTCGTCAGGAGAATTCAGGAGATGAGGAAGGAGCTCGACCTTGACGTGGAGGAGTTCATAGAGGCAACGGTTGGTATGGATGCGAGGCTGGTTTCAGGCTGGGAGGACTACATAATGCGGGAAACCAGGGCTGAAAAGCTGATTTTCGCCGAGCCTGCCAGCGGAGCAGCAGGCGGGTACGTAAAGGAGTGGGACATAGAGGGCATCAGGGTTCCCATAGGCATAAAGAGGAAAAATGAGGCCTGAAGAGTGGTTCAATTTTTATTCTCAAATTATTTCTGAATTCGGCTATTCTCAGCGGGAGGATGAAGAGGCTGCGAGGCTCATGCACAGCCTTGCGAAAGAAAAGCTTCTGGATGCTGGAGTTCTGAAGGGCATAATCAATGGCAGAAGCGTCGCTGTTATCGGAGGTGGGATTGAGGAGAGTGAAGTTGAAGAGGTAAAAGAAGAGATAAAAGAAGGGGTAAATGAGGTGGTAATCACAGCCGGTAAGGCCATTTTGAGAGTTGAGGGAAAAATAAAGCCGCACATTCACGTCACAGACATGGAAGAGCCCGATGAATTGCTTTTGCAGCTGGAAAAAGAGGGGTGCGTTCTGGTTCTGCATGCTCACGGGGACAACATGGAGCGAATCAGAAGCGTGGTTCCCAGGCTGAAGAGCTTTGTTGCAACAACGCAGTCCCGGCCCTTCAACAGGGTCTACAACTTCGGAGGTTTCACAGATGGCGACAGAGCGGCAATCATGGCAAAGGAGATGGGTGCAGCCAGCATAAAGCTCTACGGATTCAAATTTGGCAGAGTGGTAAGTGACATTAAGGCCCGCAAGCTTAAGTGGGCAGAGAAACTTCTGAGGCACGAGGGGCTCCTATGAGAGTTGCTCAGATCACCCCTTACTACACACCCCACATCGGTGGCGTTGAGATTCACGTTAAGGAGCTTTCTGAGAGGCTTTCCGAAAGAGGGCACAGGGTCAGGGTTGTGTCCTCCTGCGGGCGTGGAAATGGCGTTGAGGTGATAACGGTTCCATCCGTAAACTTCCCCTACTCCCCCATCCCCCTGACGTTCCCGAAGCTGGAAGCGGACGTTTACCACAGCCACGTCCCCAGCCCCACCTTCGCATTCAGAGTGAAAAACAGACGTCCCCACATCGTCACCTACCACAACGACGTGGTAGTGCCACCAAAGGTGAACGGATTCCCCATTCCCGGTTTTGTTGCTGCATCCATTGAGGCGATAAACGAAAAGCTCGTGAAGCCCGTTCTGGAGAGAGCCGAGCTAATCATAGCCACAACTCAAAGCTACGCTGAAACGTCGGCAGTACTGGAGAAATACCTGCACAAGGTGGAGGTTGTTCCGAATGCCGTTGATGTGTCCCTTTTCCAGCCTGTGGACGAAAAAGAGCCTTACGTCATATACGTGGGCAGGCTGGTGGAGTACAAGGGGCTGGGGATGCTGATAGAGGCCATGAAGGACGTTCAGACCCACGAAGACCTTGAGCTTGTGGTTGTGGGAGACGGCGAGGACAGGAAACGGTTCGAGGCGATGGCTGCAAAGCTTGGCATTAAAGCCAGATTTACCGGCAGGGTGGGCCTGAATGAGCTGAGGAACCTGATCTCCCACGCTGAAATCCTCGTGCTGCCTTCCTGTACAAGACTCGAAGCCTTCGGCATAGTGCTGCTTGAAGCGATGGCGTGCAAAACTCCAGTTCTGGCATTCGACACTCCAGGCGTCAGTGAAGTCGCTAAAAACGGTGGCTTTGTGTTCTCCACAACGTCAGAGCTTGCGCAGCTCATTCTTGAGCTCCATGCGGACGAAGGGCTGAGAAGGGCACTGGGCGAGAAGGGCAGAAGTGCTGTTGAGGAGAGATACTCATGGGAGCTGGTGGTGGACAGAATAGAGAAACTCTACGGTGAGGTTGCGTGAGAGTAGGAATAATAATACCCGTTGCCCCATTTGAGCCGCTTAATCTTCTCATAGCGTCAGCAAAGCATTTGCGAGGTCTGGAATTCGGGGAGATGGAGGTAAAGATACTCTACGTTATTGACAGCAATGAGGATGAGAAGGTCGTAGCTTTGAGGGAATATGCTGACGTTCTCGCCCGTGGCACGTCCAGAGGAAAGAGGGCCGGTGCTATAAACGATGGCCTCACGTATCTCGCCAACTTCAAACCTGATTACATAGCCATTTTCGATGTAGATTCCAGACCTGAAAGAGATTTTGTGATCAGATGCATTGAGGCTCTGGAATCGAACCCCGAAGCATACATCGCTTCAACCCGCCGCTACATCTCAAACCCCGTAAACCTGGTCTCAAAAACCGTTGAGGCAGAGTACTACCTCATAAATTTCTTACTCAAAAAATCTGGGTTCAGGCAGTTCAACGGGCTCATTGGAGTCCTGAGAGCATCGCTGCTTGAGAAATACAGGCTTAACGAAGACGCTCTTGCTGAGGATGCTGATTTCGCTACGAGAATGCACGCAATGGGCTACGAAGCTCTGCTCTGCGAGGGGAAAATCCACGAACAGTCCCCTGTCACCTGGAAAGACCTCTACAACCAGCGGAAAAGGTGGTACTACGGTGGGTTACAGCTCTGGAAATACGCCAGAGCGGTATTCGCCTCACGCCGCCTCCGCTTCATCGCTTCATGGCTCATGGCCTTAACCTTAACCTACATCCCCGCCCTCTTCATTCCTCTCATCCTGCTTCTCTCCCCGCCACTCCTCCTTTACAAATTCCGAAAAGTTGATAGGCTGGCAGTTGTTGCTGGACTCGTAGCTCATGCATTGCTTCTTCAATTAGCTTCCATCATGGCTCTGCTGAGTTTCGTTACCGGGAGGGACATGCGTTGGGCACCAATGAAAAGAACGGAAGGGTAAGAAGGGTAATCATTGCTTCCACCATCAGCATCGCAGCCATCGCCATCATCTTCAAGTTCACGGAAACCAGCATAACCTGGAAGGCCATTTCTCAGGCTAATATCGGGCTGTTACTTGTTGCTCTGCTCTTTCACGGCCTTTTCTGGGTTTTCTGGGCTCTCCGCCTGAAATTCCTCGCAGCTCTGCTGGATCACAGCGTCACTTTCCTCCACTCTCTGAGAACCACTCTTGCCTCCAACTTCCTTGCGGCAATTACCCCTTCTTCAGCCGGCGGAGAGCCGCTTCGCGTCAAAATGCTTTCCGATGCTGGCATGAGCTACGGCTCAGCCACCGCAGTTGTTCTGGCAGAGAGGCTGCTCGATGCCATATTTTTCATAGCCGCCCTTCCGGTTTTCCTCCTGATATCCGATTTTTCCATCGGATTCGGCCTTAAGGTTGGCGGGGTTTTTCTGATTTTTCTTGTAATCTTTATCGTGTTCCTCCGGGAGCTGCTAAAAAGGCCGGAAAGAATAGGAAGGTTGCTGAACTGGGTGAAAAGAAAGTCCGGGAATGGCAGAGTCATCAGGGCAATAGAGAGAGAAGTCTGGATGTTCAGGGATGCTGCGATTGAGCTTGCAAAAGACTCGAAAGCCCAGCTTTCTGCCCTTCTAGCCATAACGGCCCTCATCTGGCTGAGCGAGTTTCTTGTACCTTCACTCCTACTCCTGTCTCTCGGTGAAGACCCTAGCTTTCTGTATTCAATCACATCTCAGTTGATTATTGTCATAATTTCCCTCATCC
Organism: uncultured archaeon; assembly: GCA_964533255.1. Classification (GTDB taxonomy): domain Archaea; phylum Halobacteriota; class Archaeoglobi; order Archaeoglobales; family Archaeoglobaceae; genus JdFR-37. The sequence continues at coordinate 16,091 of CAZHKD010000019.1, forward strand.
CTCTGACACCGGGAAGCAGCGGCATAGCGGAGTTCAGCATGAGCTACCTGTATTCCCAATTCGTACCGCAACACGTCTTGGGCGTTCTCGTGGGATTGTGGAGGGGGATAACTTACTTCACAAATCTGGTAGTTGGTGCTATTTTTATCGGATTTATAAATGGTTTTATAAATTCTGCAAATTCCAGGGATTCAGAATTGAAGAAGTAACAGGACCTCGTCAGCATCAAATCCCATATCTTCCAGCTTTTTCTTGGCTCTGCTAAAGGCATTGTAGTTGTAATCCTCTCCATGTGCCTTCTTAATCAGAGATTCGTACTCAAGCTCTGTAAGATGCTTTTTCAGAAACTCTTTAAAGTTCCTTCTGTCCACGATCTCAACTTCCACTTTCTCCGTTCTCAGCCTCCCATTGAAGACAATAGCGTCAGTCTTCCAGCAGGATTTGCATTCCACTATAATCATCCTCTCGTCGCCAACCGTGGCGATTCCTCTTTGAACCATTTCCCCACCACAGCTGCAGAAACCTCCGAATGTTGAATCATTGAGCTTGTTGAGCTTTACGACCCTGTCATCCACAAATACTCTCGACAGAGGTTCAATCACAATTATCATAAGAACAATTATCACTTTTTCATATATATCACTTTCGGTATAATTTTAATTCAAGTAATTAAATAATCTCTTTAAATATTTATTATGGCACAGGTAATTTGATATAAATAGCATAAAACAGATATATTCAAACGAGTGTTACTTTACTCACTTCAGGCAGCTTCTTGCGGAGGTGCTGTTCCACAAACATTGAAAGCGTGATCTGTGACATCGGACAGCCGAAGCAAGCTCCGAGAAGCCTTACCTTCACCTCTCCGCTCCCCTCATCAACCTCCACAATCTCAATGCTGCCACCATCTCTGGCAAGGGCTGGTTTTATTTCTGATTCGATTACTTCTTCCACTTTTTCTTTAAGGCTCATAAAGGAGAGGCTCGGCAGCCAATATTTAAGCTTTCTTGTTGTGTGCAAAGAGGCGATATATTGGAGAAAGCACCAGTAAAAACGGCATTTACCGAAAGTAATAAATCAAGCGCTTCTTAGTAAATATAAAATGAATTTGACAATCAGAATAACAGGTGTGGCTGGAATAAATGCAAAGAATTACGCAGTTCTGGGATTACTTGCTATTCTGGGCGTGGCATCCTTCATACTGAGCGTAAGCATTGGTTCATCCGACGTCAGCTTCTGGGACGTTGTCAGGGCCGCATTTGGGGAAGGCAGCACAACCATGAAAAGCATTGTTGACTTCAGGCTGCGCAGAACAGTTCTTGCTGTCGTTGTTGGAATCGCGCTCGCCACCGCTGGTTGCGCAATGCAGTCACTTTTCAGGAATCCGCTGGCTGACCCGTACGTTCTTGGAGTGTCCAGCGGGGCAAGCGTTGGGGCGGCGCTGGTCATACTTCTCGGATTCGCCTCATCACTTAACATAATCGCAGCAGCGTTCCTGTCTGCCATCATCACAGTTTACGTGGTTTATCAGCTTGGGAGAGCATCAACGTATTCCTTGCTGCTTGCCGGCATTGCCATGGCAACATTCCTCTCAGGACTCACGTCTCTGCTCATCTACCTTGCTGGAAAAGACATGTATCAGGTGGTTTTCTGGATAATGGGGGGTTTCTGGACTGCCAGCTGGTTGAAGGTCAAAATAGCCGCCCTCCCCGTATTTGCTGGAGTTGCTGCAGTGGTTTACAATTCCTGGAAGCTCAATGCCATTTTGCTTGGTGAGGAGCATGCTGCCAGCGTTGGTGTGGACATAAAAAGGCTAAAAAAGACAATAATTACCTTCTCAGCACTTCTCACGGCTTCAGCAGTCTCAGTCAGCGGAGTCATAGGATTTGTTGGCCTCATAATCCCCCATGCAATGAGGCTGGTGGTTGGCGAGGACAACCGCATCCTCCTGCCTGCAGCAATTCTGTTCTCAGCAGCCTTCATGCCTGTCGTGGATGTTGTTGCCAGAACCGCTGTGCCCGGAGAGCTTCCTGTCGGCATAATAACTGCACTGCTTGGTGCACCCTTCTTCATCTACCTCCTGAGGAGGGGGATGGGCGTTGATGCTCAGGGTTGAAGGAATAACAGTTAGCCTGAAGAGCAGGGAAATCCTGAATGATGTTAGCTTCGAGCTCAGGAAAGGTGACCTCGTCGCTCTTCTGGGCCCCAACGGCAGCGGGAAGTCGACGATCCTGAGGACGCTATTTGGATTGCTCAGGCCAGCACATGGAGCCGTGTATCTGGACGGGAAAGCTGTTCACAGCATGCAGATCCATGATGTCGCGAAAATTCTCGGTTATCTGCCTCAGGAGAATTCGGAAACGAACCTGAGGGTCATGGATGTGGTTTTGCTGGGAAGGACGCCCTACATCGGAATGAGCCCATCCAATGAAGATGTGGCCATTGCCCGGGAGGCTCTTGAACTGGTGGGTCTTAAAGGTTTTGAAAATCGCTACTTCTCAGAGCTGAGCGGAGGGGAAAAGCAGAAAGTAATGCTTGCGAGAATTTTCTGCCAGCAAACGGATTTTCTTTTGCTGGACGAGCCCACGTCACACCTGGACATAAAAAGCCAGGTTGAGGTTATGAACATCGTGAGGCGGATGGTTGATGGTGGAAAGGCGGCAATTGTGGCGGTGCACGACATAAATCTCGCCACAGCATTCTGCAATCGCATACTGATGGTGAAGGACGGCAGAATAGTCCATGCAGGCAGCCCGTTCGAAGTGGTTAGCCCAGAAAGCATCAGAGAGGTGTTTGGGGTGGAGGCCGACGTGGTTCGATACAACGGTAGAGTTCTCGTCGTGCCGAAGGATGTGGTGAGATGAAGTACTGGCTTGAAGAGGACACCCTCATCATCGAGGGCTCATTCAATGCTTTAAGCTCAGGTCTGCTTGGGGGCTGGAAGGACGTTGAGCACATCTTCAACCACACTGTTGTCGAGCACTTCGACCGCCTTGATCCGGTGGAATACCTCAGAGGAGTTGCACAGAGGTTCGGGATGAAAAATTACTTCGGTCTGCTGACGTCCGTTCCTATGGACAAGCTATCCATCGTAAGGAGCGGAGTGATCACGGCATTCATCACAGCCGGCGTAAAGAACCCCAACGAGAGGGTAGAGGTCAGAAAGGTCAGAGTGGGAACCATAAATATCATACTGGTTGTAGATGCAGACCTGTCAGATGGTGGGATGGTGAACGCAGTCATTACTGCCACTGAAGCAAAAAGTGCTGCTTTATTCGAGCTTGGCCACAGTTTTACCGGAACAAACACCGATGCAGTTGTGGTGGCAAAGACCGGCGGCGAATACTACGAATACGCTGGCCCGGCAAGCGAACTGGGAAGCAGGATATGGCATGCGGTAAAAAAGGGTGTGATGGAGAGCTTAGAGAAATGGTGATTGGGCTTGCGGTTCGAAAAAATCGCATTCCTCGGGCTCCTTCAGGCAGCTCCATTCGAGGCACTGCTGGTAGTTTTTGCAGAACCTGCACTCCCGCATGCTGACTCCCAAGAAAGTTAACCATTTAAAGTTTTCTTGTTACTGAATCAGATAAAATGGATAAGTTTTAAATACCAACGCATCAAAGAAATCAAAAAAATTTGGGAGGTTGTCAAGTAATGCTGACTAAGTGGAATGTTGCCGTGGCGGTCATATCTGTAATGCTGCTGGCTGGAACGGCACTTGCCAGCACATTCCACTCCGATGCTGGAAGAAGCGGAAATTTCAGCGATTACGGGCCAAAAAATGACGAGCTCGTTTACAAGCTCCAGTTAACAGGTTTTGTGGATGCTTCACCTGTAGTGTGGAACGGCAACGTGTATCTGACCAACAACCCCGGAATGGGCAGTTCAGAGCAGCTTGGTCTGTACGCCATAAACGCAACCAACGGCAGCATCATCTGGAAGATTCCGGATATCTACGGCATGGCAACGCCTGCTGTAAGTGATAACGGGTACCTGTTCGTTCACGCCTACGACAACAGCACAGGTAACGGAGTTCTCTTCAGTTTTTACGCAACCAACGGTACCAAGCGGTGGAACGTGACGATTGAGCAGAATGCGGGCTGGTGGCAGGTTTCCTCCTCACCGCTGGTTTACAACGGCAGCGTTTACGTCCTCGGCTACGACGGCACCCTCTACGCATTCGATTTTGACGGAAATGAACTCTGGAATGTCAGCTCGGGTGGCATCAACAAGCAGTACTTCAGCTCGCCATCAGCGGGAGATGGACTCATATTCTACCCCCGAAACGAATCGGGGACGTATTATCTCGCTGCGTTGAATGAGACAGGAGCAATTGTCTGGAAAAAGCCCGTAAACGGAACCATAGTGAACACTCCCGCCGTTAGTGGTGGAAGAGTCTATGTTGCCACCGATACCACACTTTACGCCTTCAACGCCACCGACGGAACAGAGCTCTGGAATGTCTCCTTTAGCGGAACCATGTCCACACCAGCAATTGCAGGCGAGATGCTCTACATCGGCTCAAAAGATGGTAAGCTCTACAGCTTCAACGCCTCCACAGGTCAGGAAGTCTGGAACTACACAGCCATCCGGAGCCCATCTGCATGGGATTCCATAAAGTCGTCTCCTGCTTTCGCTGACAACGTAGTTTACTTCGCAACGAATGAAGCGAATGGAAAGGTAATAGCCCTTAACGCATCCGATGGTACTCTGATATGGGAGTACGAGGTTAACCAGTACATCATGTCCTCGCCCTTCGTTTACAACGGGAAACTGTACATCGGTGCAGACGACGGCAACCTGTACATCTTCGGTCTGTGGAAAGGGGTTGTTACTCTGACACCCGGCACTTTTAATGTCACGGCCGACAACGGGCAGATTTATGCAGTCTCAAACTTAACGGCACTTGGAGCTTTACAAAAGGCAAGTGAGATTGGTGGATTTAGCTACACAGTTAACGACAGTTACGGTGGAGGAAATCTATATCCTACGTCCATAGGAGGGGTAACAAACGGATGGTGGATGACGGATGTGAACGGTCAGGGAATAAGCAAAGGAATGCAGTTCGTGAACGTGTCGGATGGTGATGTAGTCACGTTCTGGCTCTATCCTTCAGACGCTTCCTGGGGAAGCGTATCATCTAAGAATGCGCCGTATCTCGTTCAGGTAGAAGTAAGGACTAAACTTGTAGACATAAACAGCTTTTCCGTTGAGAATGGAACCAGAGGTGGATTTGTGAATGCAACCGTAAACATAACGCCCTACTACACCGGATGGCTTGCAATTGTGGTGAGCGGAACGAATGGTAACGGGGACAGCATAGCAGGAATTGCGACGGTTAAAGTGACCTATCAGCAGAGTGTGGAAGTTCCAGTTGTGATTTCCCTGCCACAGCAGGTTCAGGCTGGCGATTACAGGCTTTACGCTGGAATCTACAGGCTGGACAGGTTCCCGGACGAGATATCGGAGTACGTGACGACGTCGCAGGTCAGCCGGGTTAGCTGAAGAGGCGGTGATTGTGTTATGGCGCTGAAAAAGGCAGCGATCGTCCTGATTTCCCTAATTCTTGTGTCCATAGCATCTCATGCCTCGGCCCTCACCTTAAGCGTCTCCGGAGGCTATAAGGGTGAGCCCGTAACTGTAACAC
>CAZHKD010000020.1:0-21379 GCA_964533255.1 uncultured archaeon
CACAACCTCCACACCCACCTCTTCACCCTTCGCCACGAAGGCTCCATTTATAAAGTCTATCTCAGTCCTCTTCATCCTCTCGATGTCCTGAAGCATTGATGAGCGGTTGCTGGCGGTTTTGATGGCCACTTCTTTCACTGTCTCTTTAAGATTGCCAGTTTCAAAGCCCAGAGCTCTCATAACAGCCTCGCACTCCTCAGCAATTTTTTCTGCAATGCTCCAGAGCTCCTCCACTTCAGCAATCTTGCCATTTCTCACCCTTGCCAGGGCTGTGATGGGGTTTATGCATGCGTTGATGGCTGCCTTTTCCCATATTCTCCGCCTTATGTCCTCCACTACCTCAACCTCTATGTAGGAGTTCTTCAGGACTTCTTCAACAAGCCTCACGTTCTCGGTTATGCTGCCGTCCATTTCTCCAATGTATGTTATGCCCTTGCCCGCGAAGATGACGTGGCCGGGCTCCAGCATGTTGGCTCCATAGGTCGTCGTTCCGCCGATGACTCTGTTAAGGTACTGCATGAGTATTTCCTCATTTCCCACGCCGTTCTGCAGACTGCAAACGATGCCTGGGTCAATCCCAGCTAAAGCCCTGGCAGCATTTTCCGTGTCGTAGGCCTTGACGGTGACGAAGGTTACGTCAGCATCAACGGGTTTTGATGAAGCTTTAACCAGGAATTCTGCCTCCATGAGGCCGGAAACTCTCAATCCACTCTTCAGAGCTTCATACTGCTTTCCCCTGGCCACGTAAACCACTTCGTAACCGGCCTGCTGGATCAAGGCGCCAAAAAGGCATCCGAGGGCACCGGCACCCATGATCTGAACTCTCATCGCCCAGTGTTTGCCGCTGAGATTTTAAAATTTGGGTTGTTCCGTCAATTAAGCGATGCCCACAACCGAGCATCAGACAATCATCTCCTTTTCTTCCAGATGCTCCGGCAGATACTCCAGAAGCGATAAAAGTCAGATTTTTTGAAGTTTTCAACCCCAAGGTTCACCAGCAAAGGAGGCGAAAGCTCAAAGACCGCATTGAAAATTATCGTAATTTTCAGAATGACCTCGGCAATTGCTGCTCCACCAATAATTGCCGTAAAATAGCCTGAGAAAATTGCGACGAACGTGGCAATTATTCCGGAAAGGTGAAAAACCGCCTTTTGAACGTCTGTAAGCCTCTCGTACGTTCTGTAATCGGTTTTGATGGTTGGCTGGACCTTGAAGGGGCCGTCAAGAAAGATGTGGCGGAATCGTATGCCAAAAAGCCTGCCTGTAATCAAATGGAACAGTGGATGAAGGGATGACACCATGAAGAAAGTTGAAAGCAGTATCAGAACGTCTTTTTCGGGGGATTCAATGAAAGACGGTGAAAGTGAGTAGAGAAGGGAGGTGGCAGAGAAAAAGAATACGACTGTGTAGAAAACCATACCCGTTCGCACTCTGACCCTCGCGTGGCGTCCTTTAACAGACTTCACATCAACCAGACCGCTGACACAATGATATTTATTTCGATGTCTCCCTTTCAGAAAGGTGGGGAGAAGAAATAGCATGTACGACTCGCACTACAGAAAATTCAGCAGATGCCGTAACTGCGGGTCGGAAGAGCATATTTCAGGCTACTGTCCATTCTGCGGGTATGCTCCAGTAGCAGCAGCAATCTATCTTGCTGATAGGCTGTTTCTCACATTCATCTTCCGTGAAGGGAAAGATGTTGCATTCTCATTCAAGAGGTACGCCGAGGTTGCAGACGAACCGGAGTTATCAGGAGTCTCTGAGAGAAACCTCTTCGAGAGAGTGGCTGAAGAAATCCACTTCAGAAGGGTCTCAAGGGTTTTCGTCTCAGCGACACAGGAAGCGGAGAGAAACTACTGCGGAGAGATGCTCAAGAAATTCGCCCTATCACCCGTGGAGCTCATCCTGACGGACGTCTTTCAGACTCCCCAGGAGTTCGTGGATAGGGTAAAAAGTCATGTACAGGCGGTGGAGGGGCTGGAAAAGGTCAATATCGATGCGGAGGAAAAGATCAGGGGGGCACACTCAACAGTTATTGGTGGCAGAGAAGGTATGAAGCTTCTGACGAGCCTTGCATCATCACCCTACGTCAAGAAGATCGTGCCCGGAGTTATTGAGAACGCAGGGGTATCAGGTGGGGGTGTCAGACTCAAGCTGACGAGGTGCGATGAACGGGGAAATATCAGGGCTTTGCTGATAGATGGTGCCAGCGTCCAGCAGATCTACGTGATCACGACCGCTGCCGACAGGAAACAGGGGGAGGAAGTTATGAGGGAGCTCAAGTCTGTTGTGGACATAAATTAACCACCGTATGTCAAGGTTAAACGACAGAATAATTTCGTACAGGTGTGATTCAGCTCATTCACCTACCTTCCCCGTTTACGCTGACCTTCTGTTCCCATTTTTCTGACAGTTTATGCATTCTATGCACCAACAATTTTTATCAAATTCCTTACGTAAATGTTAAGGTTGTAGACGATCACGATAACCGATGCAAACTCCATGAATCTGTATCCAACAACTATTCCAAGGTCTACATTGAGGAGGCCAAACCCGTAGAGTACAAAAGCCAAAATAAAACCGTCAATAATGTCCACAAGATTCATTGGTGCCACTATCGCACCCGATTTTAGATAAGGTATGTACTTTGTGAAGCTTACGTACAAACCATACCCAAGAATGACGATTAAGGCCGCAAAGGTCAGATCCATAATGCTGAATATTAAACTCATTATTCCGGGGAAGTACTCGTAAAGCTGGAAGGAGAGCAACCAGTAGACACATATTGAGAGAAGGGTGATAACGAACCTTTCTGGGAGCCTCATCGGGAGAAAATGTCCTGCGTCGCTCTTCGAAAAGACGTAGAAAAAGAGAAGATATATCCCAAGGAAAAATAACGGAAATACCACCCGTTCTATTAAATAAATCCATGTCGGAAATGCGCGGGAGAATTTTGCAACCTCAATAATTGACCAGCCCATAAATATGAAAAAAGATATCAGCACCACAAGGGAGATGGGTCTCCAGTGCATGTTCAATCTCTCTCTATCTTCCTGGGGAAGGTTGGCTATGATGAACAGCATGTAAATCCCGACTACTGCGTTCAGCCCCCCTACAAACCCTACGATCCCCATAACCATACCTTTCAGATTCTTTACGTATCCATGATAAATACCAATTATAAAAGTGTTTCGAGGTGTTTTCTGGGATCGGGGTTAAAACCACAATAGCCAATGCTATAAAAATTAATTACAAATGTCTGTGATCGCTTTTCGAGCTAAAATAAACTTTGCATTACCAGAACTACTTCAGCAACTCCCCGATTATGGCCATTGTGGATGTTTTTGCTATATACGGCACGCTCCCTCCACCCAGCACCACCACAAGCTTCTCACCACATATTTCCTCAGCCAGCTCCTTCATAATTTTCGCAATTCTCACGTATTCTCTGACGGTCAGTCCGATGTCACCATAATCGCCCACATGGGTGTCGTGACCAAAATACCAGAAGATCAAGTCAGGATTGAAACGTCTTGCCTCCTCAGCAAAATGAACTTCTATTACCTCCACGTATCTTGCCCTGTCAAGACTCCAATAGCTGACATCAATCTTCGTGCCGTCAGGCGAAATGTAATCGCTGCCACATATGCAGAAATGGAGGGTTTTTTTATCCCCCATCAGCAACTCCCGTGTTCCATCCCCGTGATGGGCATCAGTGTCAAGAATCGCGAATTTCAGTTCACCATGTTTTTCCCTGAGACTATGAATTGCCAGAACAACGTCATTGAAGCAGCAAAAACCCCAGAAAGTCCGGCTGCCAGCATGATGGCCTCCTGCGCCTATATAGCAGAAGGCATTTCGAAGCTCTCCCCCATAAACCATCTCAGCGGCCTTCACAACACCTCCGGCGGAATGCCAGGCAGTGGAGCACAGGGGGTCTCTTTTTACACCTTCCAGCAGTTCCTTCCTGTGAACTTTGAGGATTAAATCCTCGCTAACCGGAGGGCTCTCTATCAACATAAAGTTTGAACGCTTCTCAAATTCTCTGAATGCATCTGGAAAATCCTGAAGTCTCGTCCCTATGGTCAGGTAGCTCCTTCTGCTGAAGCTGGGGTGATAGAAGACACCGGTGGGCTTCATGAAACCTTTTTCTGCTCAACCTTTAAAATACCTCCGCAATATTTAATTGTGAGACAAACATTATTTACACACCAATATTATACACTGATTTATCACAATTTATTGATTAAAAATTTGGAAAAATTTAAGTGCGACGCATGTCCGGGTGAGTTTACTGTTAGATTCAGGTGGTTGAGATGCACCAAGAAAAGGTTGATCTGGAGAATTTACCCTACACGGAGTACATCAGAGAGATTCTGAATCCAGAGGAAATCTTTGACAAACCTGAGCCCCTGAAGGGTATCAGAGTTCTGGATATCGGAACCCTGATTTTCGGGCCCATGGTGGCAACGTATCTTGCAGAGTTCGGTGCTGAAGTAATTCATGTTGAGATGCCCGGAAGAGGAGACACCATGCGTCCTTTAGCGCCCTTCGCAGACTTCTACAAAAATCTGGCAGCCGGTTTTGAGGCGACGAACAACAGCAAGTACCACGTTGCCATTGATATGCGAACTCCTGAGGGAAGAGACCTGATATACAGGCTGGCTAAGCGGAGCGATGTCATTGTTGAAAACTACAGGCCGGGAACAGTTGACAGGTGGGGAATCGGCTACAGGCAGCTCAGCAAGGTGAACCCCAGGCTGATTTACATCAGCATGTCCGGATTCGGGCAGTGGGGCCCCTTCACCTTCAGACCGAGCTACGACGCCGTTGCCCAGGCTGTTTCGGGCCTCATAGAGACCACCGGCTTTCCCGACGCTATCCCGCTGAAGGCCGGAGCGTGGATTGGAGACTTCTACGGTGCTCTCATGGGAGCCTTTGCAGTAATGGTGGCTCTCTACTGGAGAGAGAAGACCGGAGAGGGACAGTACATAGACCATCCGCAGGCTGAGAACCTGATGCGGAACATGGACTGGACGTGGATTTATATTGGACTGACAGGCAAGGACAGGGAACGCTACGGGAACAGGGATGTGGCGATTGTACCATCAGACATAGTCAGAGCCAAGGACGGCTACGTCGCTATTGCAGCATTCAGCGAAGATGAATTCAGGGGGCTGTGCGAGGCAATGGGCAGACCTGATATCTTTGAAAAGTATGCCGGCATAGAGGAGAGGTTGAAGGAGGAGAATCAGGCAGTTATCTACAAGGCCCTTCATGAGTGGGCCAGGGAGAAGAGTGTAGCTGAACTGGAGGAGCTTGCAGAGACGTTTGGGTTTGCCGCTGCAAAGGTTATGAGTGCCAGAGATCAGTATGAGGACGAGCACTGGAGGGCGAGGAAGTCGGTATGGATTTACGAGGACCCGATATGGGGAGAGCTTGCAGAAGTTGCGCCCGTTCCAAAGCTCAGCGAGACGCCGGGCAGGATAAAGTGGACTGCGAGGCCGGTGGGCATAGACAACGAGCACGTTTTCATAAGGCTTCTCGGCATGTCCCAGGAGGAGCTTGAAGAGCTATACCAGAAGGGAGTCATAGGCAAGTGGGACGAAAACGTGCCTTTCGCCTGCCCACCACCGGACTGGGACGGAAAGAGCGGCATATTCTTCCCGTGAGGTGATTGGATGGCTGCGAATAAATCCAGTAACGAAATCCCATGGGATGAGTGGGCAAAGGAGCACTGCGATCCTTTCAAAGCAAGCAGAAAGCCTGAGGCGCTGGAAGATGTCGTGGTGCTGGATTTGAGCTACGGGAACTTTGCAGGCCTTTACGCATCATCTCTGCTGGCTGAATATGGTGCGAAGGTAATACGCATCGAGCCTCCAGGCGGAGACATATCCAGAAAAATGACGCCCTTCGGTGTGAAGCTGAAGGATACCGGCCTGGCTTACATAGTTGAGGGCAGAAACAAGTACCACATAACTCTGAATCTGGAGACTGAGGAGGGCAGGGAGGTTCTGAGAGAACTTGTTAAGAAAGCTGACGTCCTCATCGAAACCTACAAGCCCGGCTACATGGACAGCCTGGGAATCGGTTACAGACAGCTCAGGAAGATAAACCCCGGGCTGATATACTGCGCCATCTACAGCTACGGTCACTTCGGGCCGAAGGCGAAGAGCAACAGGCCAGATTATGACGTTGTGAACCAAGCCATGGGCGGAATAGCCTGGACAACCGGCATTCCTGAAGAGTACGAGGAGTATCCGGAGCACACGAGGGTGCCCACGAAGCTCGGCCCCTGGCTGGGCTGGTACGTTGGAGGCGGTTTTGCCGCCTTCGGCATCATGGTGGCCCTTTACTGGAAGAGGTTTACGGGACAGGGGCAGTTCATCGACGTTTCAGAACCCGAAGCGATGGCGAAGGTGACCAACTACTACGTGCAGTACTACCACACAAAGAAGAAGGTCGTAAACAGAGTGGCAAACTTTGATCCGGCGGTCTTCGTTTACACTCTGGTCAAGGCAAGGGATGGAATGACATTTATGGCAGGGTTCAGCGATATCAACTTCTATGCCCTGACAGAAATCATAGGCCGCCCGGATCTCAGAGAGAAATACCCGACGATAAAGGAGAGGCTCACTCCGGAGAACTGGCCTGTGGTTCTTCACGAAATAGAGAAGTGGACGTCAGAGAGGACTCAGCAGGAGATCATTCAGGCCACGCTGGATTACAAAGGCGAAGGGACGTGTGTTGCCGGCGAGGTATGGACTCCAAAGCAGACCTTCGAGCAGGAGAACTGGTGGCTCAGGGGCGGGCTCAGGAAGATTAAGGATCCAGATTATGGAGAGGTCGTTGTTCAGGGAGTGGTTGCAAAGCACGAGAAGACGCCTGGCAGGATAAAGTGGGTCTGCAGACCCGTCGGAGCGGACAACGAGTACATCTACAGGGAAATGCTGGGCTACGGAAAGGCCAGGCTTGAGGAGCTTAAGAGCAAAGGAGTTATCTGAAGGCAATACAGCCTTTTTTATTCCATTTTTGTCCTGAACCTACCAATTCGTGGGTTTTGGAGATAAGCTAAACGAACCCGCTGTAAAAATATAAGTGCTCAGTGGTTGATTCTAATACGTCATGGACACCAAGGCTACTGGCAGAGCAACCAGATATACTCCAGGCTCTGGAAGCGCAGGGAGTTCTGGAAGCGTCAGAAGGAGCATTGCCAACATAGCAGGAGCGCTGATAGCTGTCATCACCTTTGGCACTCTCTCGTACCACTTTGTTGAGGGGTGGAGCTATTTCGATTCCCTCTATATGACCGTTATAACGATCACCACAACGGGATATGGCGAAATTTACCGCATGGGAGCCGGTGGGCGGATAATATCCATGATACTGATGTTTTTTGGCATAGGTATTTTCTTCTACGCCATAAACTCATTTGTACCCCTTATAGTTGAGAGGCGGATGGAGATGAGCGCTAAAAGGCTTTCTGAAATTAAGGATCACGTCATAGTCTGCGGATTCGGGCTTATGGGGCGAGAAATCGCCAGCGAGCTTCCGAAGGAAAAGGTGGTGATAATTGACTCAAGCGCTGAGAAAGTCAGCGTTGCAAGAGAAAATGGCTACCTTGCTGTGCTGGGCGACGCAACAGAGGAGGAGGTTCTGGAAAAGGCGAACGTGAGGAGGGCGAAAGCTCTGATTGCGTGCATGAGCGACGCTGCAAACGTCTTCACCATCATGGCGGCAAAAGACCTGAATCCGAGCATTTACGCCATGGCCATACTGCGAAGCCCGGATGCAGAAAAGAAGATGAGAAGGATAAACGTGGACTTCGTTCTGTCGCCTTACAGGGATACCGCCAGAAAAGTCGTCACAACCCTGCAAAAGCCCGCAACTGTTGAATTCGTCGAGTCCATCATGAGCAAACAGGGGGAGACTCTTACGCTGGAAAAAATGGAGGTGAGGATAGACAACCAGAGCCTGAAGGAGCTGGATTTAAGGGGCAGGACTGGCAGCACCGTGGTGGCGATAGAGAGGAACGGCAGGCTTATTCTACCAGAAGCCGATACGGTGCTGAGGAGGGGAGACATAGCCTACCTCATAGGCAGTGACGAGGCGCTGAGGCGAGCTGAGAAGATTCTGGGTTCGGAAAGCTGAGAACCTAAGCGATGAATTTTCGATTGTTCCGGGCATCTCGAACACCCTGATAACAAATCACCTGTGAATAAATCACAAGGCTAAAGTACTTCCTCATTCCATCCTTGACCTGGTGATGATATGCTGAGCGTAAATGAGATAGCTCTGGACATTGTCGAGGACATGCTGGATTTTGAGGAGGAACTCAGAATTAAGTCCAAGCGGCTGGATAATGGTGCAACAGTAATAGATTGCGGTGTGGAAGTGCCCGGAAGCTATCAGGCCGGCATAATGTACACCGAAATCTGTATGGGCGGCCTCGCTGACGTTGATATAGTGGTTGACACAATCAACGGCATCCCCTTCCCCTTCGTTACCGAGTACACCGACCATCCAGCAATAGCATGCCTGGGCAGCCAGAAAGCCGGGTGGGCTCTGAAGGTTGACGATTACTTCGCAATGGGGAGCGGGCCGGCAAGGGCTCTCGCCCTGAAGCCAAAGAAAACGTATGAGCAGATCGACTACAAGGACGATGCAGAATACGCTGTCATCGCCCTTGAGGCAAACAAGCTGCCTGATGAAAAGGTTATGGAGTTTGTTGCGAAAGAGTGTGACGTTGAGGCTGAAGATGTTTACGCTGTCGTCGCTCCAACAGCCAGCATTGTCGGCAGCGTTCAGATTTCGGGGAGAATCGTTGAGACCGCCATCTACAAGATGGCTGAAATTGGCTACGACCCCAAGCTTATAGTGAGCGGCTCTGGCAGGTGCCCCATAGCTCCGGTACTGGAGAACGATCTGAAAGCAATGGGCGCAACGAATGACAGCATGATGTACTACGGAAGCGTTTTTCTGACGGTGAAGGAGTACGACGAAATCCTGAAGAACGTGCCCTCAAACACCAGCAAGGACTACGGCAAGCCCTTCTACGAAATCTTCAAGGCTGCAAACTACGACTTCTACAAGATTGATCCAAACCTCTTTGCTCCGGCCCAGATAGCCGTCAACGACCTCTCATCAGGAAAGACTTACGTCCACGGAGAGCTGAACGCTGAGGTAATTCTGAAGAGCTACCAGGTGGAGCTGTAACTTTATTTTTATTTTTGTAAATAATTTTATAATACTGGCTCACTATTCCCGAAAAAGGTTCTGAAAGAGCTTCAGCTCTCTAACTCTCTGAAAGTGCTTTACGTTTTTTGTCAGGAGTGAGACGTCGTTCTCGATTACTATCCCGGCGATCAGGGCGTCTCTGAAATCTATTGGTTCTCCTCTGGTCTCGAGTTCAACCACAATCCTACCAGAGATTCTGGCAGATCTGTCGGTCAGCCTGTATACTTCGAGGCTTTTTGAGAGATCATCCACCGCTTTAACGTTTTTCTCCTTTCCAGTTTTGTAGGCTCCATAATAGAGCTCGAAAATGTTTATCGAGGTCGTTGCAAGCTCATGGTCCTCTTCCAGCCCCCTTATCATTTTTACAGTTTCCGTGTCGCCTCTCAGGAAGTCGATAAGGACGTCCGAATCTAAGCAGATTTCCAAGTCCTCCACCCCTTTCTCAGTGATTCTTTGATTTCTCTAACTTCATCATCGCTAATTTCCCACGAACCTGCGAGATCACTTATCCTTCTCTTCATAAGATACTTTATTGCGTCTTCAATCGATACCGGTCTTTTAAGTTCTGACTGGAGCTTTCCGGCAAGCTCGACAAGTTTTCTGTATGTCTCCTCAGTTAACTTTATGGATTTTGTAGTCATAGTAGAAAATGTAGTTAAAGTGGTAATAAGTTTTTGGGTTCAGCTACTGCCTTATTACAAATCAGCGATATTTTTATGGCCTACCATAATCTTCCACAACCCTGTCGAACTCCTCCAGCCTGTGGGCGGGAACAATCATCCTGCCGGAAATGACAACTCTGCCGGAAGCAATCTCATCCACCCTGAAAGGGTGCCCGTAGCCCTGTTCGAGGCGGGTCATGAACATTGCCAGGTTGTAAAGAGCGATGGCGTCCACCCTGTCCACTTCAATACCCATTCTGACATCCATCCAGCCCTCATCAACATTCGACTCTTCTACGTCCACTTCTTTGAGCTCCGCTGTCTTTGCAGCCCCTGAACCCCACCTCTGGAGCGTAAACTCCCAGGCAGGTGCTATCAAGCTCTCTGCAAACTTTTTAAGCTGGCTCCTTTTATTCTGCATCCTATCACTTCGCCCTTCTCCGGGATATACCTTTTGACTGCCTGACACTGTGAGCAGAGATGAGTATATTCAAGCTCAATTATTAAGTATGTGCTCATATTCAAATAATTAATCAGGTGAAATTATGCCGGTTAGAACCGTTCCGGAACTGCTGGAGCACGTTTCAAGCTTTGACAAGCCCTTCTTCATCTACCAGGGGGAAGCCGTAACTTACAGGGAATTCGACAGGATTACTGACGAGATAGCAACAGCCTTCCTGAGAATGGGCCTTAAAAAAGGAGATAGGGTTGGCATAATCGCCCTCAACCAGCCTGAATGGCTTTACACATTTTTCGCAGCCAACAAGGTTGGCATCGGCGTTGTTGCCCTGAACGTCAGATACAGGGAAGCTGAGCTGGAATACATGCTTAACAACTCCTCTGCGAAAGCTCTTGTCTCTCTTCCCGAACTCGACGGTTTCAGCTATGTGGAGTTTTTTGAGAAGAATAAGGACAGGTTTCCGGAGCTTCAGCATCTGATTTACATAGGTTCTACCGGTTCCGGCTCAGGCACGCCTTTCGAAAGTCTTCTGGGAGAGGTTGATGAAAGGCTTATTGAGCAGGCTGAATCTGAGGTTGAAGAACAGGACACCTCCGTCATTATCTACACCTCCGGCACCACGGGGAAGCCAAAGGGTGCAAACATAACCCACAAAAGCATTCTTTCATCTTCCAGAGCTTTAGGAGAGCACATGCGAAATTCCGAGGAGGATATAATTCTCGGCCACATGCCCCTGAACCACGTTGGAGGCATCTCCTGCTCTATCCTGTCGGCAGTGCACTTCGGCGCTACCGTCATCCTGATTCCCGCCTTCGTTCCCGAGCTGGTTTTAGATGCCATTCAGCGCTATAAGGCGACGATATTTGCGGGAGTTCCAACCATGTACCTGATGCTCTTCAACTCCAGCTTCGAGAAGTACGACGTCTCATCTCTCAGGCTGGTTGTTATAGGAGGCTCAAACGCCCAGCCGGAGCTGCTGAAGAGGATAAGGGCAGGCTTCCCAAATGCCACGGTGATGAACCTCTACGGCCTGACAGAGTCCTCTGGCGCGTGCATCTGCTCACCCCTCGACGACAGCTTTGACGACATACTGGACAGCATAGGCGTCCCCATTGGCGATTACGAAGTAATGATAGTCGACGAGAACGGGCAGCCCCTGCCCGATGGCGAGGTGGGCGAGATAGCCATAAAGGGAGACTGCGTTTGCAATGGTTACATTGGCCTTGAGGAGAAGACGAGGGAGAGCTTCAGAAACGGCTGGCTTTTCACCGGCGATATGGCGTATAAGCGGGGCAACAGGGTTTACTTCATGGGGAGAAAGAAGGAGATGTACATCCAGGCCGGTTACAACGTTTATCCGGCTGAAATCGAAAACGTGCTCATCAAGCATCCAAAGGTCTTCATGGTCGCCGTTATTGGCGTTCCCGACGATTTCTACGGTGAGAAGGGAGTGGCTTACGTGGTTCCGAAGGGCGAGGTCAGCCAGGAAGAGCTGAAGGAGTACTGTGCAAGGTATCTTGCGGACTACAAGGTACCTAAGGAGTTCATCTTCGAGGAGTCTCTGCCCTTAACGCCAGCTGGAAAAATACAGAAGTCAGAGCTTCTCAGGATGTATGTGGAGAGAAAAGGTTCCTGATTTATTTCCACTTTCCCCTAGCATCGGTGCAGCAATCTCCATATACGGGCAATCCAAACCAATATATTTCCATCCCGAGTCCGCTCCCTGATGAAATCAATGTCTTCAGTTGACATCAGAGCGTGCGTCTCGGAGCTTCAGTCTCTGGTAGGCGGCAGAATAGACAAGATCTACCATTACCCTCCAGATGAGATCAGGATCAAGCTTCGGGCAGATGGCAGGAAAGACCTCATAATCGAGGCGGGAAAGCGCATCCACCTTACAAGATTCCCCAGGGAGAGCCCCAGGCTGCCAACCAGCTTCGCCATGCTCATGAGGAAGCATCTTGAGGGTGGAAGAATCGCATCCGTCACCCAGCACGACTTCGACAGAATCGTTCTGATAGAGGTGGAGGCGAGGGGTGGTAAGTATTTCATAATCGCCGAGCTCTTCTCAAAGGGTAACGTGATTCTGGCAGATGGGGAGATGAAGGTCATCATGCCCCTCAAATTCATGTTCAAACCCGGACAGCAGTACAGGTTCCCGGAGCCGCGCCTCACACCCTTCGAAATAGATGAGGACGTTCTGAAAGGCCTCCTTGACAGCAGAGAAGTTGTGAGGACTCTTGCAACCAGAGCAGGACTGGGCGGGCTTTACGCAGAGGAGGTTCTGCTGAGAGCCGGCGTCGACAAGAACAGGAAGGGCGAGGAGCTGGCTCCAGAGGAGGTAGCCCGCATCGTTGAAGCAATCCGCCAGGTTTTCTCCAGGGTTGAGGAGAACGATTTTGCCCCCCACATCGTCATGGAAGGGGAGAGATACGTTGACGTTCTCCCAGTTGAACTCAAACGCTACTCGGAATACGAAAAGAAGCATTTTGAAACCTTCAACGAAGCACTGGACGAGTTTTACTCCAGAATGATTGTTGAGGAGGTTGAGAAGCGGGAGAAGAAGAGTGAACTTCTCGAAAAGCTTGAGAAGAGGCTTCAGGAGCAGCTTGAGACGAAGAAGCGGTTCGAGGAAGAGGTGGAGAAGTACAGAAGGACAGCGGAGCTCATTTACGAGAACTATCAGACGGTGGACAGCGTACTTCAGGCTTTCATAAAAGCCAGGCAGAGCAAGGGCTGGGATGAAATAAGGGAGATTCTGAAGGAAGAGCAGAAAAAAGGCAGGCTGAAGGTAGTTGAAGGCGTCATTCCCGAGAAAAACTCCATTGTGCTGAATGTTGGCGGTCACACCATCACCCTCAGGCTGGACATGAGCATCCACGAGAATGCTGAATTCTATTACGAGCAGTCCAAGAAGATTGCATCCAAGCTCGAAGGCCTTATGAAGGCCATTGAAAAAACGAGGGCAGAGATGGAGAGGGCAGAGGAGGTCGAATCAAGAAAAATGTTCCAGAGCATCAGGGCGGTCAGAAAGAGGGAGTGGTACGAGAGGTTCCGCTGGTTCATAACCAGCGACGGATTCCTTGTGATCGGCGGAAGAAATGCGGAGATGAACGAGGAGATAGTCTCGAAGTACATGGAGAGCAGAGACCTGTTCTTCCACACCCAGTCGCCAGGGGCTCCTGCCACGGTGCTGAAAAATGGCCAGGAGGCTCCGCAGACAAGCATAGAAGAGGCAGCGATCTTCGCAGCAACCTACTCAGCCCTCTGGAAAGAGGGGAAGTACAGCGGAGAGGTCTACTACGTTCTCCCGGAGCAGGTTAAAAGGGCTGCAAGGCATGGCGAGTACCTGGCGAGGGGCAGCTTTTACATTGAGGGAAAGAGGAACTACCTTACTGTTTCCCTGAGCTGCGCCATCGGCGTTGAAATGTCAGGGCTGAGGGTGCTTGGAGGGCCAAGGAAAGCGGTTGAAAAACACTGCGATTATTTTGTGGAGATAGAGCCCGGGAATCTGGGTGCAAATGAGATATCAAAAGAAATAGCAAAAGCGCTGGTGGAGAAGGCTGGCAGGGATGAAGCGCACATCGTCAGGAGCATTGCCACGCCCGACGAGATAATGAAGTTCTTACCTCCGGGAAAGCACAGGCTGAAGATATGATCTTTTTCACTGTTCTCTGTCAACATACCTCCCCCTTGCCTCTATCTCCTCTGCCCTCCTCAGAACCTCCTCAGCCTTATCGTACTCTTTATATCCGGCGATGAACGCTTCCTTCAGCTCCTCCCAGTTCTCATAGTACGCCTTCAAAGATTCGAAGAAGACGTGCAGGTCAACGCCTTTTGGCTCGATTTTCTGGTCGAAGAAAGCCAAGCCGAAATCAACGAAGAATACCCTGCCATCGCTTAGAATCATGTTCATGGGAGTTATGTCTCCGTGGATGATGTTCGCAGCGTGAAGCCTTGCCACCATCCTTCCCACCTCTCTCGCCACTTCAGGATTCATGACGTTCTTCACAGGCTCTCCCCTTATCCTTTCCATGATAATCCTGTCTCCCTCCACGTCAAGTATGATTGGCGTGGGCACTCCTGCTCTCCTGGCGGCGGAGATTATTCTCGCCTCCATTTTTGTTCTCCTCCGCCTTATCGACTCGTCAAGCTCGGGAATCCTGTACCTCTTTGCCCTCCTCACCTTCTCAACCCTGTCAGGGTATATCCTGACCTCCGCCTCCCCACCCAGGTAGATTTTAACAGCTTCATCCGTTTTTTCTGCCATCTCGCCCAGCTCTTTGGCAAAGTTTATTAATTTTAATTCCGCCGTTTAACCCATGACGGTGCTGGGACTTGACATAGGCACGAATTACACAAAGGCCACCAAAGACGGTAAGGAGGTCATTCTCTTTCCGAGCCTGGTTGTTTACGGCGAGGAGAAGGACTGGAGCCTCAAGGGTGAGACGAGAGACGTTTACATAGGGGAGGAGGCGGCTGCAATAGCTGCCAACATGGAAAACGTGGAGGTTCTCCGACCCCTTCACGAGGGCAGGCTCATTCACCAGTCCTATATCGAGATTGCAAAGTACGTCTTCTCGAAGCTGGGGAAGGCGGATATCATTGCCACGGGTCTGCCCGTCAAATCCTCCAAGAAGGAGAGGGATGAGGTTGCGACGGCTCTGAAAAGAAGCTTGGCATCTGACGTTCTGCTCTTCCCCCAGCCTGTTGGGAGCCTGGCCTACCTGGGCTACGACACGGGCGTATGCGTGGACATAGGCTTCGGCACAACAGACCTGGTGGTAATAGCTTCAATGGAGTACCTGAAGGGAGACACCATGCTTGTGGGAGTGGACAAAATTTACGAGAACCTGGAAATCAGCGTCAGGAACAAGGCAGGGATAAGCATAACTCCAGAAGAGATGGCAAAGCTCCTTCTTGATAAGGAGTACCAGGTAGGAAGGATTAGGGGCGGAAAGAAGGTGGTCATCACCCACTCGGAAATCATGGAAGAGTATTCTGAGATAATCACCGGCTGGGCTGACAGGATTGCCAACAGGGTAAAGATGCTGCTTGAAGGCCTTTCCACATCTCTGGTTGACAAGATCGTGCTCACAGGCGGCGGAAGTGCCCTTCCAGGGGTTTACGAGGAGTTCTCAAGGCAGTTTGAGGACATAGGAAGCATTGAGGTTCCAGACGACCCGCTCACCGCAAACGCCAGGGGGTATTACATCCTGGCGAAGCTCTTTGCAGAGAGCTCGGGTGTTGAGGCCGGTGAAGAAGAGGGTGGAGAGGAGAGCGCAGAAAGTGCGGGCGAACCTGTAAAAAAGGGCGAAAAGGTTAAGGAGGAGGGGAAGAAAAGTAGGAAGAAATGAGAATCAGCGTAGACGTTCCCCCGGATATTGAAAGACTCCTGCTGGAAAAGTGCAGGGAGTCTAATCTCTCCCCTTCCGATTTTGTTTCAGCATTGCTTGAGTGGTACTTCCTCAAAAGAAAGAAGTCGAAACCAGATTCTGAGCTGGCAGCGTATGCGCTGAAGGTTGGCAGGGAGAGGGTGAAGACGTGCAGGTACAGCGATGGCAAGTTCTGCGCCCTGGACACTTTGGGCAACATAATGGAGGAGAGAGAGCCGGAGCCACTCAGCCCCTACAGATGCGTCTTCTGCAACGAATACGTGGATAAGCGGAGAGAGAAGCTAAGCAAAAAAATTGAAGCGGGGGATGAGGTGATAGAGATAGCCAGAATAGCTGCCAGGTTCGTCGTCGAACTCTACGGCGATAAGCTGGGTTACAGACCGAAGCTTACGGTAGAGAAGGAAGAGGAAAAAGGAATAACGGGAGAGGGGGTCAAGAAGCTCCTTGACTGGTAAACTGCCCGATTTCGGCAAGATAAGCGTGAACATAAATGGCGATCTGCCGGATTCTGAGCTTATAGACAGGGCCAGAATTGCCGAGGATAACGGGATAAGCGTCGTGTGGATTGGAGAGACGCCTTTTTTCAGAGACCCCTTTGATGTTGCCGCCGTTATAGCCAATACCACCTCCCTTACAATAGGCTTTGGGACAGTCAGCCCCCTCAGGAGGAGCTGTGGGGAAATCGTGGAGAGGATTGGCAATTTAGTTGATGAGTTCGGTGAAAGGTTTATTCTGGCCTTATCTCCAGGAGAGGCTAGAAAAGGTGCTGTTGACGCGGTCGTATCTTGCATTTCGATGGCTAGGGAGAGGGGACTCACCGTCATGGCAGGCTGTTCCGGTAAGAGGATTACCAGAAAAACTTCGGAGGTTGCAGACGGAATACTGTTTAATTACGTGTTTCCGGACCACATAAAATGGATTTCCGGATTTATGGAGAGGGACACCTTTACCGCCGCATATGGGCCAGCTCTCCTACTGCCCAGTCAGTTTTTCCAGGATTTGCTGATTGCGTGTGCACTGGTAATGGGCAGCAACATGGAGTTCCTGAAGGAGTTCAGCTATCTGCCAGTCTATCGGGAGATATCTCAGGTTAAGCTTCACGAAATGATTTCATTCAGGCAGAAGGGGGTGGACATAACTACACATCCTGATTTCCATCTGCTGATGAGGCACAGTCCTTTCCTTCTCCAGAGGTTTTCTATAAGTGGAAGCCTCTCAGATGTCGAGGTGAGGCTAGAAGAGCTACTTGAAGTCTGTCATCATGTAATACTGGGCGATCCACTTTTCAGAGACCGAAACGCCTTTAAAAACTTGTGTGAGCTCTCAGGGATTTTCTGATTGTTGGTCATTTCTGGGAATCATCCATTGTTGTCCCGCAGTTGAAATTAAATCATCGCTAAAAATTTCAGTACATCAGAAGATATCTAACTGGAATTGTAGAAAACGACACTGTCGCGAACACTGGCTAAGAGGTTTAGGCAATGCTTATATTTCCAGCTTAAAAGTTTGGACAGATGATAATTGCCATCCCCAACAAAGGAAGGCTCAGCTCTCCAGCACTCGAACTGCTTAAGGAGGCAGGAATCAAGCCGGAAAACTCAGAGAGAAGGCTTATTGCTCCAACAAATAATCCAAATGTAAGCATTCTGTTCGCAAGGGCAAGGGACATACCGGAGTACGTTTACATGAACGCCGCCACTGCTGGCATCACTGGCTTGGATCTTGTTCTCGAAGCAGACGTTGATGTGGACATCCTCCTCAGACTCGGCTTTGGAAAGGCCAGGCTTGTTATTGCTGCACCGATAGGGAAGATAAAGGACTTATCGGAGCTCAACGGCAAAAGAGTTGCTACGGAATTCAGGAAAATTTCGGAGCGGTTTTTCAGGGAAAAGGGGATTGACGTGGAAATCGTGGAGGTGAGCGGGGCTTGTGAAAACGCTCCCGCAATCGGTGTGGCTGAGGCAATACTTGACCTGACCTCATCTGGCACCACGCTGCAAATGAACGGGCTCGAGGTCATTGAGGAGGTTATGGAAACTGAGGCAGTTCTCATAGCCAACAAAGGTGCCAGAGATAACTTCAGAGTTAAGGCCCTTGTAACGGCAATTCAGAGCGTGCTCAACGCAAGGGGGATGATGTACCTCATGATGAACGTCCCCTCTGACAGGCTGGAGGACGTGAAAAGGGTTGTTCCAGGACTTAAAGGCCCGACGGTGATGAAGGTAGAGTCAGAGGAAGATATAGTGGCCGTTCACGTTGTTGTTCATGAAGACAGGCTGTTTGAAGTTGTGGAGGAGCTGAAAAGAATGGGGGCAAGGGATATCCTGGTCATCCCTGTCCAGAGGCTGATCTTCTAACTCGCTGAGCTTTCTGAACAGCAGTTGCAGGTGGCTAGCTTGACCTGTACTCACGCATAATCTTCGCAAGCTCTTCTAAGCCATAGACAAGCCTGTATGAGGGTCTTGAGATGATGTCGGAGTCGATCACGTAAACTCTACCCTCCCTGACTGCTCTGACATCTTTAAGCTCCCTCATGGCCCAGTCGTAAAGAATGTTCGTCTTACCCCCCATACCGGTCCCGCTGTTTACGATGATGATGTCGGGATTTCTGGCGAGGATGTCCTCAATGCTCACGATTTTCCAGCCCTTCATGTCGCCAAAAGCGTTGGTTCCACCAGCAATGCGTATAAGCTCATCGATAAAAGTATCACCCCCGCTCACCCATATGGGGTCGTGCCAGAGTATGTGAGCTACCTTCGGCCTCTCGCTGCTGTTTGCCGTCATTTTTTCCACTTCCCTTATTTTCTGCTTCATCATCTCAACAAGCCTCGTTGCATTCTCTTCTGTTCCGGTAACCCTGCCAAGCAGCTCTATGTTTTTCATAACATCTGTCAGGTTCTTGGGGTTGAAGGCTATCACAGTCAGGCCGTATTCCTTCAGGGTTTCCACCGTTTCCGCCCCATTCCCGTAAGCTGCAACCACCAGATCGGGATTAAGAGCCAGAACCCTTTCGATGTTTACCGTGGAGAAGCCGCCGACCTTTGGTTTTTTCAGAGCCTCCGGCGGGTAATCGTCGTAGTCCGTCACTCCAACGATTCTGTCTCCTAAGCCAAGGGCGAAGAGAATCTCGGTGTTGCTGGGAGCTAAAGAGACTATTCGCCTCGGGGTTTCATTTATCACCACTTCAAACCCGAAGTCGTCGATAACCCGGATGGGGTAGGTTTTTTGGGCTTCCCTGATGGCTGACGCATTGGGGGTAACAGCTGTGACACCTGTGGAAGTGGCAGCAGGGCTAACGTTTTCAACAGGTTTAAGATTACTCTCACCGCCTGGACCTGAAGGCAGAATGCCCGAACAGCCTGAAACAAGCGAACTCAGGAGAATAATTAAAAGAATGACGGGAGACTTTCTCATCTCCTCCACCTCGTAGCTGCCGCAAGTCCAAGCAAAGCCATGGCAAATTCGAACCCCGGGATACTCTTTGTTTCCGAGGGAGTCTCAGTTGGAGTCTCCTTTGCCATCTCCGGAGTTGGGGTCAATACAGGCGTTGGAGCTGGTGTGGATGCCGGTGCCGGGGTCGGAGTTGGTGAGGGGGTCGGAGTTGCGAAGACGGGAGGTGGCGATGGCAGATTAGTAAGCTCCACCTCTTCCTGAAGGTACTCTGGCTTTATCGGAAATGGTTTGCCGAGCAGAGCCATGATGGCAGACACGGTCATGTATCCGGGATTGGACGTCTGGATTTCCGTGTATTTGAAGTAACCCTCCTCAGTCTGCAGGCTTAAGAGGTGGTCCACAACGCTCACGTTGCCCTTCTTCCACTCCCTCGGATTCTCTCCAGCAGCAACTAAAGCCTGAATTACCCAGGCGTCGCTGGCAGCGTTGGAGGATGAACTGCCGAAGTACCTGAACCCCCCATCATCGTTCTGGCCTGTTTTCAGGTAATTCAGGGCTTTCCTGATTACGCCAGAATCTCTGGGCTCTCCAGCGGCAATCAATGCCTGAATTGCTGCTGCGGTGTCGTCGTAATCGCTCTTCTCTCCAACAGCCCAGGCGAAGCCGCCGTCTTCGCTCTGCTGAGCCTTGAGCCACTCCACAGACTCGGAAACGTTCTCTCCAGCCGCTTTCAAAGCCATGATGCCCCATATGGTGGTGTATATGAAATCCCCAATCTGACCGTCCTCCTTGATCTTCCCCTTCAGCATCGCCACCAGGTCAACGCCGCTGAAGTTTCTCGGGTTTTCATTGGCAGCAACGAGTGCTAGGATCGTTCTTGCTATGTCTGCAGTGCCCATCTTTCCGAGTGACGAGTTGAGGTTATTCCTCAGATAGTCAATCGGTGAACTTCCGTTCTTCACCCACCTGTGCGGGTCTTGCTTTGATGCAGCAAGAGCCATTACTGCCCATGAAGTTTTGGAGATGCTGCTCTCCTCACCCGGATTAGCGAAGCCACCGTCGTCGTTCTGTATCGTTTTCAGCCACGCAAGGGCTTTGAGTATGGGCTCATCCGTTACATTCAGCGGAAAGTCGCTCCACCTGGCAACTATTGCAAATGTGCTGAAGCTGGTGATGGTCGAGGAGTAGTAGTAATAGTTCTCGTCTTCCCCCACGAACTCTGTTGGCATCTCAATCCAGCTTCCATTGTATTTCATCAGCACCACACTATCTTTTTCAACGCTCTTGTTGACCCTGAACTCAATTTTGACGTTCTCGGCCCCGTTGACTTCCAGCTCAAATGCCTTCAACACCCTGCCATAAACGGGTTCAGGTGCCGCAGCCCTTGCGAGTTCAACCTTCACAGCTTCTTCTTTTGCTCTCACCTCTAGTGAAAGCAATGAGAGCTCGTTGATGACATCTTCAGAAAGCTCTATCTTCTCTTTTTTACCCGGACTTGTCACTATTTCCCTGCTCAGCAACAGCTCTTTTTCAGCCGCTGGCCGGGTCTCTTTCTGTTCAGCTACACTCTGAGTTCCTTCACTGACAGACTGGTACTTTACCCTTATCTTCAAGACCATGGGAGACGTATCTGGTGTGTCGCTCATGCTTCTGGAGAAGTACCATACCACCTGGTCTCCTTCTTTAACGCCATATTCGTGAGCGCCCTTCATTGGAGTATTTCCGTTCACCTGATACATCCAGCCCGATGTCGCCCCCTCATCTCCCTCACATTTACCAGCTATGCACGAAACAAAGGGGCCCCAGTCAGTCTCCTTGATGACAAAGCTGAAGCCTTTTTGCTCTGATGCTGCCTTTAAAGCACCCAATGCCGTTCTCCAGCCGATGGTGTAGGTTTTTCCAGAGGATGCCGTTACTGTGAAGGTGCCGGAGGGGAGATAAACGGTTCCGGAATAGAAGACGTTTGAAGAGGAACCTCCAGAACTCCCGGCTCCTCCACCAGATGCCGTGCTCTTCTCTGCAATTTTAACCACCTTTGCAACGACTTCTCCATCGGCCCTCGCCTCGATGTAGAGGCTTCCGGTGACGTAGGGTATGAACTTCGCCTCCTTCCCGTAGGCGTAGATTGGCGTACCGTTGTTCATCCTGAAGATTATGAAAGCGTCCCTGTCGAGTGTTACAGTTACGGGCTCACCCTTATAGCCTCCGGAGACGCTTAAGGTGAGGGC
>CAZHKD010000021.1:0-20650 GCA_964533255.1 uncultured archaeon
ACTCCTGTCCATCCCTTGCCCATATCTCCGCCATTATCATGTGGTCTCCGCTGGTTATGTGTATGCTCCTGACGAAATCGAAGTCCTTCAGTCTGTTTGCCACCTCCAAAAACTTGTCGGGCTCGGTATCTATGCCGGTCTGAGAAACTATGCCGTAGCCCAGCTTTGAGTGGTCCACTTCGATGGTATACTTCTTAATTACTCCCTTCTCTTCGAGATTCTTCACCCTTTTCCTGATCGCTGCCTCAGTCACTCCAAGCTCCTCAGCTATTCTGGTGTAGGGGGTTCTTGCGTCATTCAGCAGGATTTCAATAATCCTGAGGTCCTTATCGTTCAGCATGCTCATCAACCTCTTAATACTCAACACTTTAGTATATAAATTTTTAGCAACTGGTTCTATTTGAGAATCGAAAGGGTTATATATTCGAACTGGGAAAAAATTGCGACGGTGGTGGGCATGAGGGAAATGACCAAAAAATTCCTTGGTGATGCCTTTGCTGGCGAGAGTCAGGCCCACATGAAGTATCTGATTTTTGCTGCGAAGGCGAGAGAGGAGGGCTTTGAGAACGTTGCAAGGCTTTTTGAAGCCATAAGCTTTGCTGAACTTGTGCATGCCAGAAACCACCTTCAGGCTCTCGGCGATGTTGGTACGACCACTGAAAACCTTCAGAAGGCGATAGCAGGAGAGACTTATGAGGTTGAGGAGATGTATCCCGCCTTCAAGTCGGTTGCCGAGCTCCAGAATGAAAACAGTGCCTTTAGGAGCATGAGGTTTGCGCTTGAAGCCGAGAAAATCCATGCATCCATTTACGCGAGGGCCAAACAGGCTGTGGAAGAGGGAAGGGACTTTGAGCTGGAGAAGATATACATCTGCGAGGTTTGCGGATACACTTCTGAAATCAAACCCGATCACTGTCCCGTCTGCGGGGCCGGAGGTGAAAAGTTCAGGGAATTCTGAAAGGATGCTCCAGCCAACGACCGGTCATCGCTATAAACTGAAATCCGAAGCAAGGCATCTGGCGAACCTATTTTTCAGGATTTACACGAGATGCAAAGACAGGTGTCAATCCGGACATGTCTATGAACAAAATTTTTATTGTTTGAAAATACAGTTATAGTGGAGGTGTTTTTGTTATGGCAAGTGAGAAGTTAAAGGAGTTGTTGAACACCGCAATAGCCAGAGAGATGCAGGTTTCAATCCAGTATATGTGGCAGCACGTTCTTGCCAGAGGTTTTGAAGGCGAGATTGTCAAGCCCGAACTCAGGAGGATTGCCCTCGTTGAAATGAGGCACGCCGAGCTTATTGCTGAGAGGCTCAGCTATCTTGGCGGGACCCCCACAACAAAGCCCGAGCCCATAACCATCGGCGATTCCGCAAGGAAAATGATTGAGATAGACAAGAAGGCTGAAGAAGAGGCAATCGAGCTCTACAGGCAGATAATCAAAATTGCGCATGAAGAGGGAGATTACGTCACAGCAAAGCTCTTTGAGGAGATCCTTGTTGATGAAGAACAGCACCACGACTACTTCTCCTCCGTTCTGGAGGTCTGATTGATGGACAAGAATGTTCTGGAGAATCTGAAAGCCGCTTTTGCTGGTGAGAGCCAGGCTCACGTCAGGTATCTGGTCTTTGCAGAGGGAGCGAGGGCCAAGGGGTTCAAGAATCTTGCTAGAATTTTTGAGGCGTTCGCGTATTCAGAATACATCCATGCCAAGAACCACTTGAAGGCCATGGAGGATGTTGAAGATGCTATAGCCAATTTGGACAAAGCAATAGCTGGAGAAACGTACGAAATCGAGGAAATGTACCCGAAAATGCACGATGAGGCAATAAAGGCGAGGGAAAGAAGGGCTGCAACCACATTCAGGTGGGCCATGGAGACCGAAAAGAACCACGCAGAGATATACAGGAAATTCAGGGTTCTGGCTGCCTCAGGCAGAGATAAATCGATAAACCAGAAATTCTATGTCTGCAGTGCGTGCGGGTACACCGTTGAGTCAGAACCTCCAGATGTGTGTCCCCTCTGTTCAGCCGGCAGGGCAACGTTCAGGGAGTTTTGATTACCGTATCTGATCAATCAACTTTTTTATTTCCTGAGCTGCCTCATCAATCTCCTCTTTTTTTACGAAGCCCACAACAAAGGTGTCGCAGTACTTCCTGGCAAATTTAAATGCATCTTTCGGCTTCAGCCTGCCTGCTGCAAGCACCTTCATTCCGAATATCTTCTTCCCATTTGATCTCGCCAGATTGATGGCTTCCAGAGTCGGATCTATTCCGGGACTCATGTAAATCCCGAGGGGGTTCACCGGGCAGAGATACGCTTCGATGTCCGGAAAGTACAGTTCCGCATCCGTTATGACTCTTCCGGGATTATGGGTCGCAATTCCAGGTTTCGATCCAACTTCTCTCACAAGGTTCAGAAAATCACCTATCACCTCTTTCTTCAAGCTATCCGCCTTTGAAGCGTGCAGAAATACGTATGGTGGGCTTAAATCTGCCACGTCCTCCATCTGGTACTCCATGTCCACTGTAACAACGGTATTCAGCTCTACCTCTTTTTCAGCAATCTCCACCGCCCGTAAGAGGGGGTAATACGGGATTATGTGGATCCATGGGTAAGCTCGTTTTGCGAAGTAGATGAAGAGGTCTGCCATCCTCTCCGGGTTCTTGTAGAATTTTTCATAGTACTCGTAGGCTTTGTCCCCAAACTGAGCGGCACCAAAGAAGGGGGAGCTTCCGTGTATCATCGGCGGCAGCATGAGCATCACCAAACGTCATGATTATAAATGATGAATCCTATAAATTCTTTTCGTTTTCCGGTAACCGGAATGTGGCACGCAGATTTGAACTGCATGGCGCTGACCTTGGCCGAAGTCTTTGAGGTCTGCCTGGGTCCGGACTCTTGGATATCACCTCCCCTCAGCCTCATAAAGCCTCTTCCTCAAACCCTCCAGCAACTCTTCTTCCCTGCCGGCAAACTGCGCTGCACTCACAACTTCAACACCGTGAGATCTGGCGAAGTCGATGAAATCCGACATCCTGTCCCTCCATGCCAGGTCTCTGGTGAGGTGGTGGTCAAGAACTACCACCCTAACGTCGGTTTTCATCACCAGCTCCTGAAGATTTTTCTTGGAGCTTTCGAGGGAGGTGGCAGAGTAGCGATAGCCGAGCATGTAGGTCATTGGCCCGTCTATGAACACAATTTCGGGATTCCAGTCCAGGAGGGGCTGAAGCTGCTCCGGATGAATTGGCCCTTCCACATCAGAGGTGTAGGCAACCCTCTTCTTACCCTCTACCAGCACCTCAACAACGAATCCAAGCCTGCTGTCCTTTCCATGGAAAACAGGGTCGGAGATAGCAATCCGGAGGCTGCCGACTTCAAAGCTCCTGCCGTCGGCATACTCGATTTCGCACGTATTCTTTATCTGCTGGATGAAAAAGGCAGCCCTCTTTTTCTGGCTGAAGTTTATCTTCTCAGTGGGATGCTTCAGCAGAACTCTCTTACCCCGCAAAAATCCGGTGTCGTTGGGATCGTGGTGGTCGTAGTGGTAATGCGTTACTATGAAGAGCTCCGCCTCGCTCCCACGCCGCTTTATCTCATCCCACAGCTCGTTCATCCTCTGGACTTCCAGTGGGTGGGGAGGCAGACCGTATCTGCTGGGGCCAAGAGCAACGCCGGGGTCAATGATTATGGTTACATCACCCTCCCTCACGAGGGTGCACATGCTTCTTGCTCCGAAAGAGTCGTAGGCAAGCGGTATTACCTCCATGAAAAAAGTTGGGTGGAGTTGAAGATAACTCTTGTCGTGTGGCGACGAAAATTCAGATGATTCCCTGCTCCTTCAGCCTTTCCAGTTCCTTCTCGTCCATGTCCAGGAGCTTGCTGTAGATGTAGCTGTTGTCCGCTCCCACCGGCCTGCAAACCCACTTAAGGCGTGGAGGAGTTTCGCTCATCTTCGCCGCAACTCCCTGGACGAGAACCTCCCCGTAATCCCTGTCTCTGAACCTCACGAGCGCCATCCTCTCGTACCAGTGGTTGAACTTCATCGTCTCTATGGGCTTCAGCACCTCTCCGGCAACTGTCACGCCCTCACCTTTATACGACAGCCAGAGCTTCAGGATTTCGTCTCTGGTGTGCTGCATGGTGAACTTCTCGATCTCCCTCGTCATGGGAATCCAGTTCTCAGGGTTCGTGCGATCCTTTATTGTGGGATACTTCTCCACCAGGTCTTCTCTGCCAATTATGCTGCACAATGCTTTCCAGTTTGGATCGGTGTAGCCGGCGATGAACACCATGCCGTCTTTGGCCCTGAAGTAGTTGTAGGCGTATGCTGCTGGCTCGAAGTTTCCGCAGCGCTCTATGACTTTTCCGGTCAGGTGGTAGAAGTGCAGTGCGTAGTTGTTCAGGCACATAAGGGCTTCAGCGGGGCTCATGTCGATGTACTGCCCCTCATTGCTGACCTCTCTGTAAAGCAGTGCCGCCATTATTGCTAGGGCAGCGAAGGCTCCGCCTGCGTACCAGCCCATCCAGTTGCCCATTCTGGTTGGAACACGGGTGTGCTCCGGGAACTCCTCGTACTCCTCAGGGATGCCGGTTGTGTAGGCGAAGCCGCTCATAGCCTGGGCAATTACGTCGTAGTCTCCGAAGCCCGCCTTTCCTGCTTCGTCGGACAGCTCTCCTCTGTGACCATGCGTGTGGATTGCGCAGTAAACGAGGCGGGGATTGGTGGATTTGAGGCTTTCATAACCGACTCCAAGCCTGTCCATGTGCCCGGGAGCATACGTTTCAATCAGAACGTCACTCTGCCTGGCCATCTCCCTCAGAATCTCCCTTCCCTTCTCGCTCTCGATGTTGAGGGTCACGTGATACTTGTTCCGGCCTTCCACAATGTATGCAAGCCCCGTGTTCTCTATCTCCAGCCCCTCAGGAGTCATTTTCCTCGCAACGTCTCCTTCAGGCGGCTCGATGCGTATCACCTCAGCCCCAAACTCAGCCAGCAGCGACGAAGCGAAGAGGCCGGCGAAGCTTCCGTAGCTGAGGTCGAGCACCCTTATGCCTTCAAGAGCCTCCGGTTTTCTGTGGGCGTCTGAGGGATCGGTTATCTGTCTGGCGAGTTCGGTCCAGTTTTTATTCGAATTGCCTGTTCTGCCTGCCACGTTCACCACCTCAGTAAATCACCCTGCTCTCCTTACCTTCAGGCGGGGCTGTCGTTGGCACGCTGGCATCCCATTTCCCGACAACTCCCTTTCTGTAAAGCTCCTCAAGCTCATCTTCTGAGATGCCCAGTATTCTCCTGAACACGTGCTCGTTGTCGAAGCCCACCGGACGCATGCTCCACCTTATGCTTCCCGGCGTTTTGCCGAGGTGCAGGGCGAAGGGATAGCAGAGCTCCTCGTAAAGGGGATCGTAGTACTTCCAAACCGCCCTTCTCTCGTTGAAGTGCTGGCTCGCGTGGAGCTTCGCAGAGTTCATCAGCTCCGCTGCAGCAAAACCGTAGGTGTGCCCCGCCTTCACGATTTCCTCCACCTTCTTCCTGGAAGCCCACTCCTCAATCGCATCGTATATTTTCCCGGCATTTTTTATGCGGGCTTCGTAATCCAGAAACTCCAGCAGGTCTTCCCGCCCCATGGCCCGGCAAAGCCCTTCAAACTCGTCCTTTCTGAAGGCAGCTATCGCAGCGTAGCCGTCTTCGCACTTCACAAGGCACGACGGAACCACAGCAGGGTCCCTGTTCCCGTATCGCCTTCTGTTCTGCTGTTTAATGGCTATATAAAGCCAGGTCCAGTCCATTGCCCTTATCAGAACCTCCGCCTGGCTCAGGTCTATAAACTGCCCCCTTCCGCTCTTATTCCTCCAGAAGAGGGCCACGAGAGTCGTGAACGCTGCAATTGTACCGCTCAGAAAATCGCCAATCCATGCCTGCGACTTTACGGGCATCGCCTCCTCAAAACCGGTTATTTCAGCCAGCCCGGTGATTCCCTGGGCATATGCATCGTAGCTTGGCCTCTCCCAGAGCTCTCCCCAGTTCCCGAACCCCTGCATGCTCACGTAAACAAGCTTGGGGTTGATTTCGCTGAGCTGCCTGTATCCAATTCCCCACCTGTCGAAGGTTCCGGGCTTGAAGTTCTCCATCAGAACGTCGCATTTAGAAGCGAGCTCCCTTATCAGCTCCTTCCCCTCCTCCTTTCGCATGTCTATGGCGACAAAGTACTTGTTGGCGTTGCAGCACACCATTCCTGGCGAGAGGTTGCGGGGAAAGACGCCACCAGGCGAAACGAGCCGTATAAGGGTGTCCCCGCCTCCAGGCATCTCAACGTGTATCACCTCGGCCCCGAGCTGAGCCAGAAGCGTTGCAGCCCACGGGCCGTAGATTATGCGTGTTATGTCCAGCACTCTAATTCCTTCCAGCGGTTTTTCCTTCATGTTTAATTATTTTAGATACTTCCTCTTAATACTTTCGAACACGGGGTGTGAAATAATTTCGGGAAAACACAAAGTCCCAAAGTTTTATGTTTATCGTTTTGAATTCCCAATTCATGAAGCTTGAAGAAGCCATGGTGAAGGATGTCGTGACAGTGGATTACACTATGAAGGTTCTGGATGTGTGTAAACTCATGGGTGAGAAGAGGATTGGAAGCGTTCTCGTGGAGAAGGAGGGAAGAGTGTTCGGAATTTTCACTGAGAGAGACCTCGTTTCGAAGGTTATACCGCAGAATGGTCTGGAAGATGAAGTGGGGAAATTTGCATCAACTCCCCTCATTACAGTCTCTCCAGACTACTCGGTCAAGGAGGCAGCCAGGATAATGTCAGACATGAAAATCAGAAGGCTGGTGATACTGGATGGGGAAAAAGTGGTAGGAATATTCACCGCAGCAGACCTTGCAAAGGTGATTGCTGAAAGCCCGCTGGACTTCTGAGGTGAGAGAAATGGAGATGAGGTGCAAGACCTGTGGAAGGGGGCTGAGACCAGAGGACGAGGGAGTAATCTGGAGAAGATGTGAGATCTGCAAGGCTCATGTTTGCTTCAACGACATTCACTACATGGGGACAAAGGTCAAAGGTCTATACAAAGACTACATAATGGTAATTCCGGTGTGCGAGGATGAGCTGAAGAGGAAAAAATAGAGTTATTCAGCCGTCGCCCTGGAGTTCTCCCTCTCTTCAAGCGGTACGTATTCTCTGCTCGCTGGCCCCACATACTGCGCTCTGGGCCTTATCAGCCTGTTGGTCTCGTACTGCTCGATTATGTGTGCAACCCAGCCCGCAATTCTGCCCATTGCGAAGATGTTTATGAAGAGGTCGTCGGGGATGTGAAGATTCGCATAGACGCTTGCTGAATAAAAATCCACGTTTGGAAGCAGCTTCTTGTACTTGTAAACAGCCTCCTCCACCGCCTCGCTTATCTTGAACCACTTGGGTTCCCCTTCCTCGGCAAGCTTTCTGGCCAGTTCCTTGAGCTCGAGGGTTCTGGGGTCCATCACGTTCCTGTACACCCTGTGCCCGAAGCCCATTATCTTCTCTCCCCTCTCCAGCTTCTCCTTCACATAGGCTTCAGCCCTCCACGGGACGGCTATTTCCCGAAGCATCTCCATGACCTTCTGACTCGCCCCGCCATGCAGCGGGCCCATGAGGGTCCCGGTTGCCGAGACAACGCATGCGTACATGTCTGCAAGCGTGGAAGCAGAAATGCGGGCTGCAAAGGTTGAGGCGTTCAGCTCGTGGTCTGCATGGAGTATCAGGTCGACGTCTAATGCCTTTGCCTCGGTCTCAGTGGGCTCCTCTCCGTGAAGCATGTAGAGGAAGTTTGCAGCGTGATCGAGCTCCTCATTTGGATTTATCAGCTTCTGGCCAGTCCGTATTCTGTGGAAGTATGCAACTATCGTGGGGATTTTGGCTATCAGGTTCTTGGCCTTCTCGATGCTCTTTTCATGGCTCTTGAAGTGTATGTACTTGTCCATTGAACCGAGGTATGAGATCGCCGTCCTCAGCACAACCATCGGGTGTGTGAAGGGCGGCAGATGAGTAAGCAAACCTATAATCTGGGGTGGCAGCTCCCTTCTCTCCTTGAGCTCCTCGCTGAAGAGCTCCAGCTCGCTCTTTGTGGGCAGCTCACCGTATAGGAGGAGGTACGCAACCTCCTCGTAGTTGGAGTTCTTGGCAAGGTCATGGATGTTGTATCCCCTGTACTCGAGAATTGCGGTACCTTCAACCAGCTCAATTCTGCATATGGTGGATGCGCATGCGATCGTCTCCTTCAAACCCTCATCAACCTTAACTTCACCTTTCGCTTCACCTATTTCACCCATCCTTTCACCTCACAAACCACATTCATTCGGGATATCATTCCGCTTCATCAGACCCATCCGGCCTCATCCAACTCATCAAATCATCCTGTAAGATGGGTACTTTTCAAGAATCATCCCGGAAACCATAATCGGAGGCTCTTTCATTGCCAGCTCTATCGCCTGGGTAAGCTTCCACTCCTTGTCGGCGTAAATCGTGAGGAGCCTGTCACCGGGCTTTACAATTTCTCCCTTCTTTTTGTGAATGTATATCCCCGCACCCTTATCCTTAGGAGCCCCGGCAGCCCTGGCTATTCTGACTAGCCTTTTGTTGTCAACGCTCACAACCGCTCCCTCGTAGTTTGACTCGAGATGGTAGACCTTGTCCCCAACCGGCACGTCATCGGATTTGATGTTCGGGTCTCCTCCCTGAGCTTCGATGATCTCTCTGAACTTCTCCAGAGTCTTTCCAGATTCGAAGAGCTTTCTTGCTGCCTCATACCCGTTGGCAGCTTTCCCCGTCATTTCGAGAAGTATGCCCGCCAGGCCCAGAGACTTCTCCAGCAGGCTTGTGGAGCCCTTTCTTTCCTCCAGGGCCTTCAGGGCTTCCCACGCTTCCAGAGCTGGCCCAATTGCCCTGCCAACCGGCTGACCACCGTAGGTTATCGCACATGTGACGTTGAGGCCCAGACGCCTTCCAAGCTCAACAAAGTCATTGCTGAGCTCTCTTGCAATCTCCACCGTTGGAACCTTGGCTCCCTCGCCAGTCGGTATGTCTATAACCGCGTACCTCGCACCTATCGCTCCCTTCTTGGCCATGACACTCGCCAGAAGCTGGGGTTTCGGGTCGATGGAGAGCGGGTACTCAACCTGGATAATCTTGTCGTCTGCCGGAGCTATGTACGTGGCACCGCCCCAGGCAATGACGCCACCAACCCTCTCGGTGATTTCCTTGATCTCCTCCACGCTCAGGTTCACGTTGGCAAGAACCTCCATTGTGTCGGCAGTCCCGCTTGCAGACGTTATGGCCCTGCTGGCAGTCTTCGGAATCAGCAAACCGCTTGCTGCAATGGTTGGGACGATGATCAGGCTTATTTTGTTACCCGGCACACCACCTATGCTGTGCTTGTCAACGACTATGCCCCGCTCGAAGGTTATGGTCTCCCCCGTCTCAATCATGGCCTTCGTCATCCACTCAATCTCGTCGAAGTCCATGGTTCTGACGTGGTTGGATATGACGAAGGCTGCAATCTCCACGTCGGTCAGGCTGTTGCTGACTATGTCTTCAATTATCTGGTAAATTTCATCCTTCGTGAGCTTGTGTCCGTCCATCTTTTTCCGGATGTAGTCAACGGAGGCAGGGCGGGGGAATGGATAAACGCTAACCTCATCGCCTTCATCCACCATGAGCTCCTCCATAACGCCGGAGTAAAGCCCCACCTCGCCCCTCCCGATAAGTCCGGTGCCTATCTGAACATCAGCAGTGCACGACTTTCCGCCGGATGTGACCCTCACCCTGTCCCCCACAA
This sequence comes from uncultured archaeon, assembly GCA_964533255.1. GTDB lineage: Archaea > Halobacteriota > Archaeoglobi > Archaeoglobales > Archaeoglobaceae > JdFR-37. The sequence continues at coordinate 9,814 of CAZHKD010000021.1, forward strand.
GGACGCCTATCTCGTCAGCATCACTCTGATTCAGGATGACGGAAAGCCTCTCTATCTTCACCGGAATCTTCTTTACCCGGAATTTCATCCCAGATGTCATCTTCTCCCTCCGTATTTAACTTTTTTTAATGACACTGTATATCACTTATTGAGTTTGTATTTCTTGGCATGCTTCGCCTTGAGGATTTCAAGACCACGCTCCTCAGCCACTTCAGTTAACATCCTCTTCACCGGAGATGTGGTTGATTTATCATCATATATTATGCAATCGCTTCCGCCGAGCTCTATAGCTTTTACCAGAAACTCCTTTGAAAGCCCCTGAAAGGTATACTTTGCGAAGATGTGCGAGAAGGTGAACGTGGTCTCCAGAAGGATTTCCGTCTGTCTTGGAGCGTAATGGGTTCCGCCTATTCCCAGAGCAACCCTCCACTCCCTTTCATCTTCGATTGCCTTCAGCATGCTTTTTGCCACGCACATCGCAGCGTCTTCATCCCTCCACTCCTCTTCGGTGGAGCCTATTTCGTAGAAAGCTGAAGGAGTCCTGATTTCTGAAGGGCCGTGGTGGGTTGCCTCCATCGTAAACTCATATTCTCCCAGCTCCGACATTTCCTCCTTTAGCCAGAGAGCGTAGTTTTTCATCGTGCTGGGGGCGGGCATGGCGACGCTGTAAGGTTTTCCGCCGAAATCTGCAGTTGAAACGTTCCCCGTTGTGTGTACTGTTAGGATTTTCCTGCCGTCTTTGCTGCTGTGCCTGGATGCGAAGAGAATCTCGTTAAAATCCAGATGTTTTGAAAGCTCCACATCCACGTAATCCGCGTAAATCAGCCTTTCCTGAATTCCCACTATGCCGAAATCTCCACAGTCGTAAAATGGATTGTCGCCTCCCATCTTCCTCTCTTCATAATCCACCATGGAGAGTATGCAGTTGACTATGTTGAGGCCGGCAGGATCCTTCTGACTGTAGAGGATGAGCTTCATGGGAAAAGTTGAACCGCAATTTAAAAATCTTGCAGTGAGATAACACATAACTGCTACCTGACGTAGAAGCACTCTCCCGAAAAGACTCTTTTCAACACCCCATCTTCTATCAAAAGCGCCCCGTCTGAATCTATTCCGACAGCAACACCCTCGTAACTTTCACCGGCCACCGAAACCTTTACTCTTCTCCCGATGGTATCCGAGAGCTCAACCCATCTTCCCCTGATCTCCTCCCACCCGCCCGAAATGAGCTGGGAGTATCTGCGTGAGAAACTCGCCATTACCATTTCGAAAACGTCAAGAATGCCTACCTCACAGCCCAGCTGATTCAGATTTGCTGCTGGAACGCCATCAGGCACGGGGTTCGAAACGTTTACTCCTATGCCCACGACAACCCTCACGCTCAGGTCCTCTCCAACCACCTCGCTCAGAATCCCGCACACTTTTTTACCGTCAACCAGCACGTCGTTTGGCCACTTCAGCCTTGCATTGGCAAAGCTTAGAGCCTCGGCAACGGCAACGCCTGCAGTCAGTGTGAGCTTGGGAACTTCAGAAATCGGCAACCTTGGAGAAAGTGCCATGGAGAAGTAAAGCCCTCCCTTCTCGCTCATCCACTCTCTGCCCAGCCTTCCCCTGCCAGCGGTCTGCCTCTCAGCCATCACCACCACTTCACCAGCTTCGCTGAGCTCTCTGGCAACCCTGTTTGTTGAATCAACCTCTTTAAAGAACACGAACTGGTTAAAAAGCCGGGTTTCAAAAACGATTTTCGAGGCTCTGAAGGGCGAGAGGTCCGGCTCTGAAACTATTCTGTACCCTTTCCTGCTTTTCTCAACGCTGTACCCCCACTCCTCCAGCCTTTTGACCATCTTCCAGACAGCTACCCTGCTCACACCCAGCTCTGCTGCCACCCTCTCACCACTCGCCCCCTCACCAAGCATATCTATGAGCCTGAGAAACTTGGCGGAAATGTCACTGGTCAGGCTGAGCTTCATGAATGCTGCTGGATAAATGTTAATATGAGTGTTTTGATAGGCTGGATATGGCTGGCATGGAGCACTCTGAAGTGAGGCCGGGAGAGGACAAAGCCGAAAGAATAGCGAGATTCATATTCGAGATGTGCTCAATGAAGAACGTTCCCAGGTCAGGCTGGTTAAAGCTTGGGATAGAGAGCCCAGAAAGCGTTGCCGAACATTCATTTCTCGCAGCCATAATAGCCTACTTTATCGCCAGAGAGGAGGGGTGCGATCCCTTCAAGGCTGCATTCGCAGCGCTGCTACACGACAGCCACGAAAGCAGAACGCTTGACCTTCACAAACTTGCGAAGATGTACGCAAAGGTGGACGAGGAAAGGGCAAAGAGAGAGCAGACCGCCGGACTGCAGCTTCCAGATTTCTCAGACGTGGAAAAGATCGTGAGAGATGCAGACAGGCTTGAACTGCTGGTTCAGGCAAAGGTATACTCTAAGAAGTGTAAAGACGCCATGAAATACGTCGAGAATCTGGGAATGGAAACGGAGACTGGAAAAATGCTGGAAGAGGCTATAAGAAAGATGGACGACAGGTGGTGGCTGGAGTTTGAAGTTCATATGTGACAGGATGCTGGGAAAGCTCACAACCTGGCTCAGGATTGCGGGCTACGACACCCTTTACGTAAGCGACCTGAATATACTTGGTGATGAGGACACTTACATGCTCCGAAACCATCGCGACAGGATTCTGATAACAAAAGACAGGAACCTCTATGCAAGATGCCTGAAAGAGGGCAGGAAAGCCATACTCATCAGGTCAGACAGGCTAGTGGAGCAGATGAGGGAGCTTCAGAGGTTCGGAATAGAGTTTGAGCCGGTCATGGACAGATGCAGCGTGTGCAACGCTCTGCTCAGGAAGCCCAGCGCTGAAGAAGCCAGGAGAGTTATGAAGCGTGAGGGGATTTCCGAAGATCTGGCTGAAAAATACGAGCTGTGGTACTGCGAGAGGTGTGACAAGCTCTACTGGATGGGAAGCCACTGGAGGAACATGATGAAGTTTCTGAAAGAGAACAGTTTTATATCGCCAAAGGGAGGCGGAGACATGGAACTCAGTGAAAACCTGACGAGGCTTTCAAGGCTCCTCCATCACTGGGTAGAACACAGCAAAGAGCACACATCCAAATACCTTGAGTGGGCAGACAGGGTTCAGAGTGAAGACCCGGAAGTAGCAGAGTTGCTGAGAGACGCCGCAGAGAAGTTCAGAGAGGGCGAGACGATTCTGGAAAGGGCACTTGAGCGGCTGGAGAGGGGACGGGGGGACGGTAATGTTTGAAGACTATCTCAGAATAAAGCTCTGCGGCATTGAAATGAAAAACCCCATGATGCTTGCAAGCGGCATACTTGGCAGCCACGCTTCCTCTCTTACAAGGCTCTCAGAGCATGCCGGAGCTGTTGTTGCGAAATCGGTGGGGCTGGAGGAAAGGGAAGGTTATGCGAATCCGGCTGTTATAAATTATTCCCACGGCATCATCAATGCCGTTGGCCTCGCTTCCCCCGGAGCTGTCAAATTTGCAGAGGAGCTGTCCAAATACGAGGGAGATGCGCCCCTCATAGTCAGCCTCTTCGCCTCCCGGCCTGAAGAATTCGCGGCACTCACGTCATACTTCCCCATGGCCTCAGCCTTCGAGCTAAACCTTAGCTGCCCCCATGCTGAGAGGGTTGGACTGGCCATTGGAAGCGATCCTGAAATGGTATATGAGGTTGTAAGGGAAGTCGCCAGATCATCGCAGAAACCAGTCTTTGCAAAGCTCTCCCCAAACGTTGACGTGGTAGAGATCGGTAAGGCTGCGGAGGAAGCTGGAGCTGATGCAGTTGTTGCCATAAATACGCTCAGAGGCATGAAGATCGACATAATGGCCAGAAAGCCAATCCTGACCAACGTGAGTGGAGGGGTCAGTGGGGAAGCCATAAAGCCAATTGCAGTTAAGGCAGTGTGGGACCTCTATGAGGAGCTCTCAATCCCAGTTATCGGAGCCGGAGGCATTACAACATGGAAGGATATAGTGGAGTTCATGATGGCCGGTGCAGCGGCTGTGCAGATAGGCTCGGCCTTCTACTATTCAAATCGGTATTTCTACAGCTTGAAAGAGAGCCTTATAGCCTACGTCAGGTGGACAGGAGAGAGGCTTGGAGACATTGTTGGTGCAGCCCATTCATGAGGTCAGTAAAGTCAGGGAGACACCACACGCAAATCCGGCCAATCCGGCTTAATCCCTGAAGTAGCGCTCCAGAATCTTTTTCTGACCTCTCCTCAAAATTTCTGAGAGCGTAGAGGGGGCGATTCCGAAAATTTCAGAGAGCTCTTCCAGCTTGATCCTCTTGGGATAGTCGAAGTACCCCTTTTCAAGGGCGATCCTCAGAATTTCCTCCTCTCTGTAGGTAACCGCACTCCTTGTGCCGGGTTTCCCCTTGTAAAGCAGGTCAAAATCTATCCCCTCTTTTTCAAGTGCTCTTACCAGGTTTACAAACGAATCTTCGCTGCAAATTAGATTCCATATCACCCCATTCTCAACTATGTCGGCAGATGTGATGAGGCAGCCCGATTCGAGTATTTTCAGGGCAGTAACGCAAGTATGCTCCTTGACGAAAACCTTGGCCTCGTTGCTTGATACAACATAAGCCTCACATACTGGTGGGAGTTCTTTCATGGCTTTCCTGACTTCTTTAGCCTTGAGGTCAACAATGCTGGTTATAGCCCTGCCGTTAAGCCTGGAAATGTTCTCGATTTTTATAACTGCGGACTCCAGCACCTTTCTCAGGGCACTCATGAGGCAGTAGGGTGGGAGTGTGGTTTTAATCTGGACTTCAATCATTGCACCAAGTCAGTATTCCCGGTATTTAAGGGTGTCCAAAAATACCCTCATGGTGCCTGGAGGTCTGTCCAAAAATTTATAAGTTGCCGGGGGAAGCGGCTGAAGTGTTCAGCCTGAAGGTTGAGGAAATAATAAGGCACAGTGATACAGTGTCCACCATATTCTTCAGCGGTAAGCTGAGGAGTTACCCAGGTCAGTTTATAATGCTCAACGTTTTCGGACTTGAAGAAATCCCCCTGAGCCTCTCTTCGCCGAACTCGGTGACGGTAAAGGCGGTAGGCAGAACCACAGAAGCCCTGGCATCCATTCCTACAGGCACGATCGTCGGAATTCGTGGCCCCTTCGGCAGACCCTTTTCTCCCACAAACAAAAGAGCTCTTTTTGTAGCCGGAGGAATTGGCGTAGCTCCCCTGGTTTACCTCAACGACTTCCTGACCGCCTGCGGGGCTGAAGTGAAGTTGCTGTACGGGGTGAAAAGCAGCTATGAGCTTGTGTGGGTTGACCGGTTCGATGACGTCAGTATCTCCACTGAGGACGGGAGTGAAGGGGTTAAGGGAACGGTTCTGGATTTGCTCAGGGACGAAGACCTCAGGACCTACGACAGAATCTACGTTTGCGGCCCAGAAGCCATGCTGAGAAAAGTTCTCGAGCTTGTGAGAAAAGAGGGTGTGGAGAAGAGAACCGAGTTCTCAGTGGAGCGAATGATGAGATGTGGAATTGGCCTCTGCGGGAGCTGCGTTCTTGAAGACGGGTTGAGGGTATGCGCAGAAGGGCCGGTTTTCAGAGGAGACGAGCTGCCCTGGTAGTTTTGGTTTGGCAACCTCTGTTTTCCCATCAGGGTGTAACGGGAAACAGGATGTGAAACAGGGTCTTGTAACCTGGAAATCCCTGTTATATGCGACGATGGCTTCTTTATCGATGAAGTGTGTAAATTCCGGCGATAATCTGGCGAGCAAAACTTCAGATATCTGGAGGAAACATCCGAATGATTTCCTCCGCAATCTTTTCGAAGTACTTTCTGCTTGGTGAGAGAAATCCCATTTTCGAGTGGAAAACGGTCTTTCCAGAGAGGAAGGCTTTTTTCAGGTGGCTGTCATAGGGAATTACAGCGAACACATTCATTGCTGCAAAGTACTTCAGCTCAGAACCCTTCACCATATTCACAATGAACCCCTCGTGGTTGATTCTGCTAGCCTCCAGAAGCTTGAGAACCTTCATTGCATCCATGTATGCGGGCCTCACATCTGCTGAGATTATGAAAACGTGGTCGGAAAGTTTGATAGGGTGGAAGACGTATTTTGAAAGCCCTGGAGCCGGATCCAAAAGCAAGTAGTCGTATCTGGGCTTTAAAAGAGAGACGGCATCGTTGAGCTTCTCCACATTTATCTTCTTTTTCAGGTCAACTATTGATTCAGAGGGAGCGACATCAAAATGGGCATCCCTGACTGTAACCCTGCCTATAATCTCGTTAAGCTCCGCTTCGCCGCACAAATAGTGTGTGAGGGTGGCATCTGGAGCTTCATCAAGAAACATGTGGGCATTGGGCAGTGCAAAGTTCAGATCCATTATCAGAACTCTCTTCCCTTTCAGAGCCAGAGCCGCAGCCAGATTTATTGTTACGGCGGTTTTACCAACCCCTCCCTTGCCTGAAGGGAAAGAAATCACTTTGCCACCCTGGCTCCTCAGCTTGAAGTATTCGGATACGATTCTGTCGAGTTTCCTCCCGAGTTCAGCCAGGGCCTCTGCAGTCATGCCTTTCATGCTCTGCCGTTACCTAAAGTATCCTTGGAGACTTTCCTTCCACCTTTTTCTCCCTGATAACTCTGTGCCTTTCCGCCATCTGGTTTCTGAACTGCTCGAATTCCATGGATAACTTGGAAATTACCCTCCTCACTTCGTCAATCTCCTTTTCCAGATTCTTCAGCCCTTCCGTATCGATTTCAGGGCTGGAAACACTGATTTCGCTGATGCTCCTCTTCAGTTCATCGATCTGACTGTACAACTCACTCCTAAGGTTTGAGATTTCGGCATTGAGGGAGTTGCTGAAGTCTTCAACCACGGATAAAAAAGAATTTTTGACATCCTCTACACTCTGGCCTTTCTCAGACGTTTGCGTTCTGACGTCTGCCAGCTCTTTCTCAAAAACTGACATCCTCTGTTCAAGCTCGGAAATCTTGTTGATCGCTTCCTTGAGAGACTCCTCAACCGTCGGGAGGAACTGCTCAACTATTTCCTTCAGCTCTTCAAATAACGCATCCCATCTTTCAAGCCTTTTTTCAAGCTCCATTACTTTTCACCGCTTATTCTACTACCTGTGGCCTACTGCCTGACTCTAAGGCTTGAAATCAGCAGTGCCCCTCTGGCAGAGGCTGTGAGAGGATTCTCAGGGCACCTGACGGCTATCGCGACTCCAAGCGCATCTGAGAGCTTAGTCGCAAATTTCTCCTTCAGTCCTGGAATCTCAGCCATCCCGCCAGTCAGGATGAATTCTGATTCAAGCGCCTTCTTGTACATCTTGAAATTGAACTCGGCCAGAGAAGGCAGGAACTCCAGTGTTATGAAATCCACAAGACCGTCGAGATACTTTTCCACCGGTTTGTTCACTGCTTCGTCTATTCTGAAGCTGTACAGCCCCTTATCGAAAAGCTGCACGGTCTCCTGTATGCTTTTCCACTCTTTCAGGTTGGCATACTTCTCCTTGTAGCTTCTGGCAGTGGAGAGGTCAACGTTAACAGCCCCCCTCGTCTCATTCATTATCTCATTTTTGATCCACCTGTCGACGATGTCGCCGGAAACCTCTCCGGTAACCATGCTGAAGACGATTTCCCCCCTTCTCACAGCGACAACGTCCGTCGTTGTTGAGCCAGCATTGACGACCACGAATGTTCTGTCCAGCATCCCCAGAGCCTCTGGCAGCGCTAATGCGGAGAGGAAGGAGTCGTTCCACACTTCCTTTCCTGCCCATCCCAGTGGAACCTGGCTGACAACTTTTTTGAAGAGGTTGACTCCTTCCTCTGCCTCTGTTGATGGGATTCCGTATGTCACATACGTGTTCTCAGGGATGCCGTACTCACTGGCGATTCTTGTGAGAAATATCTTCAGGAGCTCTGCCTCCTCCTCGTCACCTGGCAAACCGCCTCTTAGCATGTACACAGCTTCATCCCCATAGAGCTCTGCAGCCTCATTGCCTATAACGTAGTCTTTCTCTCCGGTAATCGGATTCTCCTTCTCCTTCACACATGTTTCTATGATGAAGATATCGTTCCCTTTTGCGATGACTGTTCTCTGAGAACCAACCTTTATACCAACCGGGACAACATTGCTTTTTGATTTTGCTTCAGATTCGTTTATTTCGGCCTTTTCAGCTTCCACCATGACAACACCCAGAATTGAGTGATATGAATTATATTTAAATCTTGTTAAACATCCCGTATGGTAACTCTAACTTATTTTCAATATTTTTATAGATTTAGAAAATTTATTTGATTTTTTAATTTATGTGTCAGCAGGTGAGACCCAAAATCATAGATGAGGCAGCTGGAGATGCATACTGAAAGCTTACAGCAAATACAAACTCGGCCTGTAACCTTTGGAAAAGCTGGTAGAAAGAAATTACGGCATTCACGTTCCGCATAACGCCATTTACAGAGCCACGTCAGAATCTTGTGGATGAGAACATGAACAAAAAGAAGCAGAGAAAGCTCGCTATGGAATAGAATACTCAGTCTGTGGCAAGGAGACTGGAATCTGGTAAATGGAGAGAAATTGCCAATTTGGCAAGAAAAAGCTATTTACGGCTAGAGTTTAATGAAAATTATGGTTGAGACCCAACCCGTATTGGCAGCAGGATAAATGTCGTTGCGGCGGAGGGATATTCTATCACGTCTGTGACGCTGCTACTGGGAAACTAGCGCTCCAGGCAGCACCTGTATAACAGATGGCCTGTTTTACACTTTGCCCGCACATGGCGGGCATGGGGAGGATGGGTGAGGAGGAATAGACAGTGTAGAAGCGTACTGTGATATTTGACCAGAAAAATGCCGCTCAGTAAGCAGACCAACATTGCCCTCTTTTCAGCATCCCGTTGTCTGCAAGACCACCTTGCGAAGCGGCTAGGGATGAGGAAGGGAAGTGGGCAGCTACCACTTCACGCAACTCTCAAGCTACAGGTATTCGCTCAGGTGGCTGTGGGTCTGTCCTGTCGCAGGGTTGAGCTGGAGGTGTGCTTCAGGACAGATAGGATGTAAAAAGGGGGTTTGGCGAGCTGATGTGGGACTTAAAAGCTTATGGGAGGTGTTTGGCGTAATGTATGAGAACATCGCGCTGATATTCCCAAAACACGTTTTTTCAAACTCTGGGGGCCTTTTCCTGCCCCACCCAATAGGTCTGGAATACATAGCCGCCTCTGTTGAGGATGTTGTGGAGAGCATCAGCATTTTTGACGAAAACTGCGAGGAGCTCGACTATAGGGAACTGGATGCTCTTGGCCCTTCGTTAATCGGAATTACGATGCACAGCTACCAGTACAGGTATGTGATCAGATTGGCGTCCAGACTCAAGGAAGAACTTTCCTCTGAGCCCGCAATAGTAGTTGGCGGCTTCCATCCCACCCTGATGCCAGAAGAGGTGTTGAAAAACGAATGTATCGATTTTGCGGTTAGGGGAGAGGGGGAGCAGACTTTCAGGGAACTCGTGATGGGGAAGGACTTGGAGAGCATTCCCGGCCTCAGCTATAGAAAGAGTGGCAGAATAGTCCACAATCCCTCTAGACCCTTTATCCAGGATTTGGACAAGCTGCCCTTCCCTGCGAGGCATCTCAGGCGCCATCCTGAGAAATATACATTCCTTGGGTTCAGGTATGCTTCCATGATGACTTCCAGGGGTTGCGTGGCGAATTGCCACTTCTGCAATGCCTATAACATGCACAAGGGCGTGTGGAGGAGCAGGTCTGTCGAGAACATCATCGAGGAGATAGAGTTCCTGCAGAAACGGTACAAGCCGCGGATGTTCTTTTTCTGGGATCTTGATTTCATGGCAGACAGGCGTAGACTAGAGGAGTTCTGCGAGATGATAAGGGAGAGGGGAATAGATATACGCTTCATATGCATGGCAAGAGCGGACAGTGTATTGAACTGCAGGGACGTACTCGGAGGTCTGCGAGAGAGTGGATTAACGCTCGTTCAAGTCGGGCTCGAAAGGCCTGACGATGCGAGTTTGGTAGAACTTAACAAGCGCATAACAGTCTCCATGAGTGGGGAGTGTGTTAAGGCTTTGAGGGAAGCAGGCATCTTTTCCTATACGTTTTTCGTAGTAGGCTTACCCGGAGACAGGAAAGATATATTCCTGAAGTGCAACTCCTATGCAAACAATCTCGGTTTGGACTTTTGGGATTTTTTAGACCCCCTGCCTCTCCCTGAGACGCCCTTCAGGAAGGAGATGGAGGAGAAAGGATTCCTCAGGACAAAATCTTGGGACAATCTCTACTTTTTAACGAATTCGAATTTAAAAATGCGGCACATGAGCTTTGAGGAGTTTGATTACTACATGAATAAATACAAGCTCTGTTGCATAAAAACTCCTCGAGGATTCCTCAAAGCCTTGAGATGGTTTTTCAACACCTTCCGACCTGGGTTGTTGGAATTACCTAAATCAGCGTATATGATAGGTAAGGCGCTCAGGAGTGGGAGTACCGAACAACAGCTCTAACGGAGCATCTAATGCCTATCTCAACCACCTCATCGAAATCGAAAATCCTGCAAAACACCGGAGGAGCTGAACAGGGAGATCAGAAACAGGAATAAGCAGGGTTACTGGCTGTGCATGGCTTTCTGCAACTATCGGGCCGTCTTGACACCTTCTCGTGGCAGAACGAAGCTGGCATGTATGTCGAAACAGCATAATAGCTCCTAGAAATTCTCAAACCTCGAAAAATTAAAAATTGGGTGGGCTCAGAAGCCCATACCTCCCATGCCGCCCATTCCCATGTCCATGTCTTCTGGGCCTTCTCCGCCGCCCTTGC
>CAZHKD010000022.1:0-17891 GCA_964533255.1 uncultured archaeon
CCCATAAGAAGTTCGTGCAGGATGCCCTGAACTTTGATATCGGTGTGGGGGAGAACGAGGCGTGCTTGAGCTGTCATACGGACTTCAAGGTGCAGATAGAGTTCATAAGGCCGCTGTACTACAACTTCACAATTAGCTCCTGGAACGTGATCGTCAACTCGTACGGGGCGAGCAACGTCACTGTGGTCTTCAAAGAGGGGAGCGGTTCCAAGCACGTCTGGAAGCCGCTGAGTCAGATAAGGTGCGAGGACTGCCATGCGGATGTGTGGAGTGCAATAAACCACACCGAGCCCAGTCCGAGTGGGCTGGCTCCGAATTCCTCGCATGTTATATGGTGGTGGAAAGGCAAGAGTGCAAATCCGCAGGCACCCATTCACGACATCAGCTATATCGGCACGGCGTATAGCAACATCAGCGACTACTGCCTGTCATCGTGCCACAATCCAACAATAACCTCGGGAAAGCCACCCTTGGAATTGAACGAGACTGTCCATGTTGCAAGGAGGCTGTCATGTTACAGCTGTCACACAGCTTCTTACAGTTTTGCGGTTCTGGATAAGACAAGTGGGAGTTCTCCAACACCGCCATGGTCTGGAGCAATGGACAATTTCGATGTCAATGTCTTCAACGCCCCCCTTGCAATCCACGCCGACACCTGCATATCCTGCAAGAGGGCTGGTGCACAAAGCAGCGGGAACTTTCTGACATATTCTGAGCCCAGCAATGTTATGTACTACAACGGCAATCGGGTATAAAAACTCCCGGAAAAATCCCACAGCAAAATTTTAAACCCCTCTGCTGCAAATCGAATCATGCACACTTTCGACATCACAAAAAAGCCCTTCATAATCTTCTGGGAGCTTACGAGAGCGTGCATGCTTGCCTGCAAGCACTGCAGAGCCAAAGCTCAGCGTAAGAGACATCCTGATGAGCTCACGACAGAGGAGGTTTTTTCCACTCTCGACCAGCTTGCAGAATTCGGTCAGCCGTATCCGCTCATCGTGTTTACAGGCGGCGACCCCCTGATGAGGGATGATATCTTTGAAATTGTGGAGCATGCAACTCGAAAGGGCTTCAGGACAGCAATAGCATTCAGCGGAACAAAGCTTGCCACAAAGCAGAGGATTGAAAAGCTGAAAGAGGCAGGAATAGCAAGGATTGCCATAAGCCTTGATGGCAGCAACGCTGAGATACACGATTTCTTCAGGGGAGTTACCGGCACTTTTGAAACGAGCCTTGAAATTCTCAGAATTGCAAGTGAACTCGAAATATCCACCCAAATCAACACCACCGTCTCAACCTACAACCTTCTTGACCTCCCGAATATCATGAGGATTGGTATAGAAAGCGGAGTTGTTCTCTGGGATGTTTTCTTCATCGTCCCCACTGGAAGGGCAAAGGCAGAGTATATGCCCTCTGCCCAGGAGTTTGAAGACGTTCTCTGCTGGCTCTATGATGTGGCCAGAGAGACGCCTCTAAACGTCAAGAGTTCAGCGGCAACCCATCTGCGAAGGGTGGAGTACATGAGAGATAATGGTACCTATGACTTGGAGACAGGCGAGCTGTACCAGACCCTGAAAAGCAAACTGGAGGAGATAAAAGAGGATATTGGATTCGGAAACGAAAATATCAAGACCGGAACTGTCGTTGCAGGGGCCCACGGCAGAAGCATGGCCAGGGACGGTATCCGGAGGATGATGGGAATAACCGATGGAAGAGGCATGTTCTTCATCAGCCATGTTGGGGAAGTATACCCCAGCGGATTCCTCCCGATAGTTGCGGGGAACGTGAGGGAGAGCACGCTTAGGAACATCTATATGACCTCGAAAATATTTGTCGAACTCAAAAATCCCGACAATCTAAAAGGAAAATGCGGGATGTGCGAGTTCCGCTACCTCTGTGGGGGCAGCAGAGCGAGAGCATACGCAATGGCAGGAGACTACCTTGCTGCTGAACCCCGGTGCATCTATAAGCCGAGGGGAGGGAAGGTAATCATTCCATAATCACAATTTAGTTTTACCTTTTATCATTAAATCTAATATTTTTACTGTAGTTGTGTAGATCCGGAGATGAGGTTGGAGTGGTGGTTTTGCAGGGAATCTGTAAATTTAGTAAACTTTATTAATTACGGATTGTTCCCATCGTCTATGGGCGCTGAGACCACTGCAATTTTGGCGGTATCCGTTTTAGCAACCCTCTCATCCCTCGGAGTATTGCTGGCCAGAGATAACTTCTACGCCTCAATATACATGTCTGTCACAATGCTCCTAATCGCAGCCATATTTGCCATACTCGGGGTACATTCCGTGTTTGTCATCATTGCTTTCATTTTCGTTGGAGCGATAGGCGTCATCACAGTGGTTCTGGCAGCAACATATCGCTACCTGCCGCCTTCTAAGCTCTCCAACATCTGGATTCTGCCGGCCCTTATTACTGCTGGAATGCTGATATTCAGCGTTTACGGGCTGTATGAATACATCAAGGTCACAGACACGGTTTCTCAGCTTGCAGAAAGCTACCCCGAGCTTATAACTCTGCTGTTCGCCATGATGGTCCTGATGCTGCTCTCGGCAGTCCACATGATAAGGAGGGAGGTTCTGTGATAGCATACGTCCTTGCCCTGTCGGTAATAATTCTGTTAATTGGCTATCTTTCTGCAATCTCTGCCCGAGATGTTGTCAGACTGCTCATATCTCTTGAACTCATGTTTGGTGCGGTGTTTCTTTCTCTCATCCCCCTATTCACAACCCCTCTTGCTCTGGAAGCGGGAGGAATAGCAGTCATAACGATCTTCACCAGCGCCAGCGAGCTGATGGTGCTGATTGCAGCCATCATAATTCTCGACAGGAGGTTCAAAACAATTTCAATCGATAACGTCAAGGCCGGAGGTGATTCTCTTTGATCTGGGTTTTGCTTCTCCCCGCACTGGCAACAGTCGTGGCTCCACTCCTCAAGAAAAGGGAAGCGATGGTGTTGTCGTTCCTGGCATTCTTTATTCCATTCTTGGTAACCTTTTACTGGCTCTTCACCGGCCACACGTTTGAAGTGGTTATTCAGGACACAGTGGGGCCGATCGGAAAGATTTACGTCTACGGCGACTCTCTAAGCCATGCATTCGGCTTTACTATAGCCCTTGTCTCTGCCATGGTCGCAGTGTATTCTCTGCCCTACATGAAGCACAGATTCCATGAGATGGGACTGGATGTTGAAAAGGAGTTCAGGAAATACTGGCTGTTCTATAACCTCTATGCAGCCTCAATGCTCTGGCTGGTTTACGCCGGAAACTTCATCCTGCTCTACGTTTTCCTTGAAATCTCCCTCATCGCCTCATTCCTCCTCATCTACATGTACGGATACGGCAACAGGCAGTGGGTGGCGCTGCTTTACTTCATCTGGACAAATGTGGCAGGAGTGCTGACTTTGATAGGCTTCATCCTTATTGGCATGCAGAATGGCTCCATGGCGATTGATGCAGTAAAGGCCGTCAGCACCGCTGCCTGGCTGCTGGTGTTTGTGGGAATGCTGATAAAGCTTCCAGGACTTGGCCCCCACATCTGGCTTCCATGGGCTCATGCAGAAGCTCCAACACCAGTCAGCGCTCTGCTAAGCCCGCTCACGGTGGGTCTAGCAGGATACGTCATACTGAGGGTGTACTTCATAGATCCCTCCTTCATCGAGACCTACAGAATCCCCATTCTGGCTTACGGCATACTTACCAGCATTTATGCCGGTCTGTCGGTTTTCAGGCAGAAGGACTTCAAGAGGCTTCTCGCCTACTCAACTGTCTCCCAGATGGGCTACATGCTGATAGGCTTCGCCGCCGGAACCTTTGGAGTTCTCGGAGTTGTCATCCAGTACGTCTCCCACGCCTTGGGCAAGTCGATTCTCTTCATGTCTGCTGGAGCCATAATAGCCGTATACCACGGCCTCAGGGATGTTGAGAAGATGGGCGGGATGCATGAATACGTGCCAACAATATCCAACGCAGCTCTGCTGGGCTTCATGACCATAAGCGGGATTCTGACAGTCGGCATGTTCGGAGAGTTCTTCATCCTGAAGGGCATTGCCGACATCTACGGCTTCAGCCTGACTGTTCTCCTGCCAGTCATCTTAGTGTTCATAATTTCTGGGCTTTACAGCTTCTACACCATGAAGAACATATTCTACGGCAGGCCAAGGGGATATGAAACTCCAGCAGTCAGCAGGTTGCTTGATACTCCACTGTACGTCATCGGAATAATTTCAGTCCTCCTTATTCTCCCACCTCTCGCCACGCTGTTCTTGGCGGGAGTTAAGATTGCCTTCGGAGGTGTTATGCCATGAGTTCTGTAACATCCGCGGTGGCCACAGATATGATGCCTCTGCTCGCGACCCTCTTCCTTGCCCCGATCCTAGCATCGACCCCCATCGCCTTTGCCTGGGCTTTCAGGAAAGACGCTCCGTGGGCCAGAAAGCTCCCGATCCTCTCGGTCTTCGGCCTCTTCATATCGTTCTTGATCACACTTTACATACTCTTCAATGTTGAAGAGGGGACGAAGTACGTCTATCCCTGGCTTCCGGCCTTTGGAATAAACTTCGTTTTCATATTCGACTACCTCAGCAAGTACATGGGTGCGCTTACAGGCCTAATAGCATTCCTGATCGGAGTTTACGGTCTTGAATACATGAAGGACGACTACAGGCTCGGATGGTACTGGTTCTGCTTCAACCTCTTTACAGCCTCGATGCTCCTGGTTGTTTACAGCGACAACCTCCTCATGCTGCTCATCGGCTGGGAGGGGCTGGGCATAGCATCCTGGGGCCTGATAGGGCACTGGTTCAGAGATGATGACGAGCTGAGCTATGTCGGAAACATAGACAGGAAGGTTTTCGGCCTCAACTACTTCTGGTCCCCCAGCTTCGGAGGGTGGAGGGCCATTTCAACCATAAGGGTTGGGGACATGCCCATGTTCTTTGCCGTTGCAGCCATATACGCTTTCGCCGGAAACCTCAACATCTCTGAAATTCACTGGGAGTCTCTTTTCGAGACGATCGGAGCAGCGGGGACAGCAATACTTCTCATCGCTTTCCTTATGGGCCCATTCACAAAATCCGCCCAGCTTCCCTTCAGTGAGTGGCTGATGACCGCCATGACCGGCCCAACAACTGTCAGCGCATTGCTGCACTCAGCAACCATGGTTGCTGCCGGAACGTACCTCTTCATGAGAATAAGCTGGTACATCGAACCATGGGCATTCTCCAATCCCGGAGTGGACGCCGTTTACGCTTTCGTCCTGTTCCTTGGCCTGATATCATCTCTTTACGCTGCCCTATTGGCAGCTAGCATGTGGGAGCGGAAAGTGCTGCTTGCGTCATCAACCATGTCCAGCCTGGGCCTCATGTTTGCAGCAGCGGCAGCATCCAAATGGCTCGGAGAGTTCGCAATCGAAGTCTCTTTCTGGTACCTCATCGTCCACGCCTTCGCCAAAGCAACGCTCTTCCTTGTTGCAGGCCACCTCATACACGTAACCCACGACAGGTTCTGCGGAGGTGACACAGAGGTAGCGAGAAAAATGAAGCTGACATTCCTGGTGACGGCCTTCGCAACCATAAGCCTTGCAGGCATTCCGCCCTTCACAGCATACTGGGTGAAATCAGCTATGGATGAAGTGATGAATGGGTTGATTGAGCACGGTATGGCGTTACCGCTAACACTCCTGATAACAATATCCATCTTCTATTCAGCTTTCCTTGCAAAATTCCTGAGCCTTAACTTTTTCAAGGGCAAGAAAGTCCACCTCCACCTGCATGGCGGAGGACTGATGGGGCTAGCATACACAATCGTGGTCTCGATGCTGCTGGTAATCCTCTACCTGATAGTAACAGGGAAGGAAGAAGTGGCTGGGGAGTTCTTCCAGGAGGGCTTTGTTTCCACATCCCTTGCAGTAGGTGCTGCAGTAACCGCATCTTACCTATTCGCCCTGATGAAACCAACAATTCCTAAGCTTTCAGCCCTGGGTAGGGCGCTCTCTGACAGGCTCTACTTACCATTCCTCAACGATTTCATCATTCCCAAAATCGGGTGGGCACTCGTAGCAGTGGTGGATGTGTGCAACAGAGGTGTCGACTTCTTCTTCCACCAGGCGATTCCGGCGTTCTTCGAAACCGCATCGAAATCCGTCCGGAAAATCCAGAAAGGGTATCTTGCCAGTTACATGAGGGTGACGATAGCGGCGGTAATGGTGTTGCTGATAATATCGTCCATTGTGGGGTGGTAAAAAATGGAACTGATAGCAGCGCTCCTGATAATCTCCCTTGCATCCATCGCATCACTCAAGCACAGGTGGCTGGGGTGGTTAGCTTTTCTGGGAGTGTTAATTCTGGTTCCACCCCAGCCAGCAATCCTGCTTCTGATGTTCTTGGTGATCCTCAACATGCTCTCCCTAGAACTGATGCGAAGGAGCTATCTCGCCGGTGTTGACTACGGGCTTGTAGCCTTCATGGCGGCAGCAACAATATATGCCATATATTCGACTGACCTTTCCTCCCTCGTCGCCGCCTTCGTGGCAGTGTCAGTTCCAACATACATGCTCGTAATGGCCAGCGAGGGGAAGGCCAGGACCGATACCGGTATCAAGTACATCACCTTCATGGTTCTGGCGACCATACTGTTCCTAATCGGAGTGGCTCTCGCAGCCTTCTCCACGCAGATCGGTGATGAGACCCTGTACGCCATAGCCTTCGTAGCCATTATTGTTGGCATCGCCATAGAGGTCGGTGTAGCGCCGTTTCACCAGTGGGTTCCCGACATCTTTGTGGCTGCAGATGCGATACCCGTATCCATAATCGCCTCCCTGGCAAAATTTGTTCCGTTCGTTATTGCCTTCAAGATTCTGTCCGCCACCTACAACGGGAATGAAGCTCTCATAATCCTCATTGCTTTGCTGGCAATCGTTTCGATGTTTACCGGCAACATCGGTGCCCTGACGTCCAGAGAACACGGAAGAGTTCTGGGCTATTCAACCGTTGCAAACATGGGCTACATTCTGGCCACCTTCGTAATACTGTCGAAGCCTGAATTCCTCTGGATTGCCTTTACCGGTGCTCTGCTCCAGCTCTTCGCAAACTCCTTCGGGAAGGTGGGCTTCTTCGCAGCCATAAAGGATGGCGGCTCATCTCCTGCGTTCACTTACACGCTGGCCCTGTCCTTCATCGGAATGCCACCGCTGATGGGCTTCTGGAGCAAGGTTCTTATAATTTCGAGCCTTGTATACTCTGGCTTCGTCTGGCTTGCGGTGATTCTGGTGATTAACTCGGCCATATCTGTTCCGTACTACATCCGCCTTGCGAGAGAGCTTGGTGCCAAGAACATCGGGGGTCTGAGCGGGTTTTTGATTGCTCTCACTGTAATCGCCACGCTGCTCACGCTGCTTCCGGGATGGTTCATTGATTCGGCAAGAGCCCTTACTGCCTTCCTGGGCCTGGGAGGTGTGTGAAATGGAGGAAATAATAGTTGTAGCCATCGTTGTTGCCGTCTGCCTTCTTCTGGACGGCGTAATCCTGGGGCTGGCAAAAATCCTGCCAAAGAGGAATCCCACCGACCTCAAGTATTTGAGATACGAGGCCGGTCATATCCCGCTTGGCGTTCCCAAATGGACACTGCCCATGCAGTATTATGGATTCATGGTCATGTTCATGGCCCTTGAGCCGGTACTCGTGATACTTCTGGTATTCTCCGCCTTCCCATCAATGAGCTCGGCCTACCTTCTTGCCATCGCCCTCGTCATGTTCCTCCCAGCCATCTACCTCACTTACGATTACGCCGTAAAGGTTGCGAACAGGAGGGATGTTTATGAGTGAAATGGTTAGGTTTCTCCACAGTGGCCCACTTGCACGTATAAAGAGGTGGGGAACCAAGTGGAGCCTCTGGCCGGTTCATCTCGTCACTGCATGCTGCGGTGTGGAGCTCGCTCACGCTTACGCAAGTGGCTACGATGGCGAGAGACTCGGGAGTCTAAACTACGGGATTTCCCGACAGACCAACCTGATAATCGTTGAAGGTGCCATAACGAGAAAGATGGCCAGAATACTGAAGATGACCTACGAGCAGATGCCCGATCCGAAATTCGTGCTGGTCATGGGTGCCTGCGGCATGAAAGGCGGCCTCTTCTGGAACGGCTACCACATGGTGAAGCCTTCAGATGTCGTTCCGGTGGACTTCTTCATTCCCGGCTGTCCTCCAACTCCAGAGGCGCTACTGAGGGGAATAAGGGAGCTTCAAGAGAAGATATGGAAGGGTGAGGCGAGAAACAGTATCAGCTTCCACAAAATTGACATGCTCAAGATCGGTTCACCACGTCTGGCCCCGCCAAGTCCCAAGAAAGTAGCCAGAACGCCTCTGGTTAAAGTTAACGTGGACAGGTCTGAGAAGTGGGCAGAAGGCGGAATAATAGTGAAGGAAATTTCGGATCTGCTGGGTGAACTGGCCCTATCGGCAACAATAACGGGTAAAAACAGGATATGCGTTTTTGTCAAGCCAGAAAATGCGGTGGAGGCTGCTAAGAGGCTCAGCAGGTTATTCGACCATGTTAAGTCTGTTAATGTAATAGATATACCCCATGAAAACTCCTTCATTGTGGAGTACGTTTTCTCCAGCTACTCCAGTAAAAAGTACATGCCCGTCCTTCTCACGATGGCATCCAGAATAGACCGGAAGGAAGCAAGATTCCCGAGCTTGGCGAAAATCTTCCCATCTGCAGATTATCTGGAGAGAGAAATGCACGATCTCTTCGGCGTCTGGTTCGAAGGCAACCCGGGAATGGGAATGCGTTTTTTGATAGCTCCCGATACGCCAGAGAACCCGCTGAGAAAGGATTTCAAGCTTGAGGAGGAGGTTTACACCGGGGGTGACGGCAGATGACCGGGATGAAAGATGTGAGGGAAATGAGCATCGAAGTTCCGGTGGAGCCTCCAGCGGAGTACGAATCCCTCTTCATCCCCGTCCCCAAGGAGTTCGTAGAGGATGCTTACAGGAAAGATGATTTCATCGTGTTTATCGGCCCGCAGCATCCGGGAAGCGGACACATGCGAATTATTGTCCGTCTCAAGGGGGACTTCATTGTTGAAGCCATTCCCGATCCCGGCTATGTGCACCGCTCAATGGAGAAGCTGGCGGAGAACAGGCTTTACGTTCAGAACATACCCCTTCTCGAGCGACCGGCCATCATGGACTTCGGAAACTACAATCTTGGCTACGTCAGGGTGATAGAGGAGGCTCTGGACATAGAGGTTCCTGAGAGGGCCCAGTATCTTAGAGTGCTGCTTGCTGAACTCGGCAGAATCGGAACTCACCTCTATGATGCTGGCATCCTTGCGGTCTTCATGGGTCACACAACGGGATTCATGTGGCCCTTCGCCGTTCGAGAGTTCATAATCGAAGCCTTAACTCACATAACCGGGGCAAGGATAACCGGCTCCTTCATAATACCCGGAGGGGTGAGGAGGGATGTTGACGAGAAGGTACTCAGAATGATCAAGCGAATTGTTTTCACGGTCGAGAACAGGCTCGAGAAGTTTGAGAGAGTCTTCATCAAAAATCCCACAGTAGTCGCCAGGTTGAAGGGCGTCGGAGTTCTGACGAGGGAAGAAGCAATAAAGTACGGCGTTGTGGGACCATTCCTGAGGGCAAGCGGTGTGGAATACGATGTCAGGAGAGTTGAGAGCTACGAAATCTACGATGATCTGGACTTCGAGATACCGGTTGGAGATGACGGAGATGGATATACCAGGTTCCTCGTGAGGGTTGAAGAGATTGCACAGAGTATTTCCATAATAAGGCAGGTTATTGATAGAATTCCGGAAGGGGACGTAATAAGCAGCGACATCAAAGCATTCAGCAGGAAAGACATAAGGGGGAGCTTTTACGATGCCCTGGCCAAAATAACCCTTCCCGCCGGAGAGTACACAACGCTTACCGAGGCGGCAAGAGGCACGTTGCTTTTCAGCGTTCTCAGCGATGGAGCATCAAACGTTCCCTACAGACTCCGCTTCGTAACGCCTGGATGGATGTACCTGAAGGGATTCATGGAGAGTTTGAAGGGTGAGAGGCTTGCAGACCTCCAGGCCATTTACGGGAGCTTCGGGTACTTTCCGCCTGAGGCCGATAGATGAGGAGTGGGGAGGTTGAGGTGGTAAAATGCTGGAAATAATGATGCAGAACATGGTTAATATTCCTCTGATACAGCCGCTGGTTGACGTGCTGCTTAAGATACCTGTCATCAACTACATCGTTGCTCTGATACTATGGAGACCCATCTTTGCAGTGCTAATACTTCCAGGGCTTGGAGCCATAATGCTCATTTTGATGGTCATCGTCTGGTGGGAGAGGAAGCTCACGGCAAGAGTTCAGTGGCGAGTTGGGCCCCTTGAAGTTTCACGCGCAATTGGAGGGCTCATGCAGGCCATGGCGGATGGTATGAGGTACTTTTTCCAGGAAGTAATTATCCACAGAGACGCCCATGCAATATATTTCATTCAGCTTCCAATTCTTGCGTTTCTCCCTGTGCTCCTCCCGCTCCTGCTGATTCCCGCTGGTCCGGTTTACGCAATTCGCAGCGATTACGCTATCCCCGCCATCGTTGCCCTCATAGCCCTCATTCCGGTGGTTATAATTGCTATGGGTTGGGCATCCAACAACCGTTTCGCATACATTGGTGCTGTCAGGGAGGCCTTCATGTACTTCGCCTATGAAATCCCCCTCATATTTGCCGTCCTTGCAATGATGGTGCTTTACGGCAGCGGCGACCCCTTCGTCATCGTGGAGAAGCAGACCGTTCCGGGGATACTCCTTAACCCGGTTGCAGCCCTCACGTTCATCATAGCAACCGTCATGGCAACATCCCGCCTGCCCTTTGAGATTCCTGAGGCAGACCAGGAGATAGCCTTTGGCCCCTTCGTGGAGTACAGCGGAATACTCTTCGGGCTGGTGATGACTCTGGCATATGAGAAGCTCTACCTCATGTCACTCCTGCTCACGATCCTTTTCCTGGGAGGCTGGAATGGCATAGCGATTCCGATACTCGGCGACTTCATGCCACCGTTCTGGCTCTTCCTGAAAGCTTTCGTGTTCATGCTGATAGTGTCCCTCCTCAGGTCGATATATGCCAGATACAGGCTTGACCAGGCTCTGAAAGTTGGGTGGAGTTCCATACTGGCTATTAGCATAATCTCCGTCGCCATCAGCTATGCCTTGGTGTTCACGGGGTGGTTGCCGTGAAGGCCGTCAAGAAAATCAAGGCTGACAAGCTTTCCATGACTGAAAGTGTCAGGCGTCACCTTGAAGCCATAGGGGTCGTTGTTGGCGAGGTCATCGTTCCTGGAAGAATCACAATTCACTATCCGAGGGAGAGAAGGAAGCTGCCTGACAACTTCAGGGGGCTGATACTATTCGACAATAAAGCGTGTATAAGCTGCTTCCGCTGCGCCCACATATGCCCGGCCAACGCCATTGTTATGGAGCACCGCACAGCTTATTTCCCGTCCATAGATTATGCTAAATGCATTTTCTGCCACTTCTGTGTTGACTCCTGCCCCGTCGGGGCACTCAAACCCACCAAAATTCACGATTTCGTTTACAAGGACATGGACGAGATGGTCGTCCACAGCGAGGAAATGGTGGAAGTTCCCGAGATTGTCAGGGAGGACTCCTACACTGTCGAGTATGTATTTGACGGAGATGTGCAGCTCGTGAAGAGGAAAGAGGTGGACGAACTGGTTCCAGAAGTCAAACCACCGGAGAGACCGGCAAAGGTGGCTGCCGCTGTAAACCCGGAGAACTGTATATCATGCAGGCTCTGCGTAGCAGCATGCCCCACTTTTGCAATTAGTGCAAAAGAGGAAAAAACTAAAATAACTCTTGAGATTAATACCGAGCGTTGCACAGCCTGCAGCATATGCATTGAAGTCTGCCCAACTTCTACGCTGGGTCTCGTTGACAGGTGAAGGGGAACTGGTATGAGGTTTGTCAATTTGATTGGTTCAGGTGATTGGAATGCAACAGAAATGGGAGGTTGTAAGGCCCGAAAGATATGTTGAAGGAAAATATTTTGGAAGTCTCAAGGCAAAAGTGATAGACTCCGGCATATGCAGCCACTGCGGCACATGCAGTGTTTGTCCAGTAAAGGGGATAAGGGTTGAGGATAGGCCAATTTACTTCCCTAACTGGGAGGAGGATTGCATAGACTGTGCTGCATGCGTCCGCGTTTGCCCCAGATACAATTATGTCCCGCTTAATGGAATGGGTGAATACATTGAAATTCTGGCAGCGAAGTCAAAGCGGTTCAAAGGCCAGGACGGGGGTATGGCCACTGAATACCTGATCTCCGCTCTTGAAAAGGGGCTGATAGATGAAGCGATATTCGTGGGCAGGGATGAGGAGTGGAGGACCACGGTTCACAGAGTCAGAGATGCTGATCAGGTCGACACCCTGTTAACAGGAACCAAATACAGCTTCGCAGCCGTGCTGCCTGAGATGATCCAGTCGGTGAGGGAGAAAAACAATGTTGGCGTCGTCGGCACACCCTGCATGGTTTCGGGTATAAGACAGCTTCAGAGAGAGATCAGGCTCTTTGCGAAAAGGGTCAAGCTCGTTATCGGCCTCTTCTGCACCGAGAACTTCTACTGGCACCAGCTCTCGGCATTTCTGGCTGAGAGGGGAATAGATCTCAGAAGAGGGATCAAGACGGACATAAAGAAGGGTAAATTCATAGTGGAGTACGCAGACGGTGAGAAGGCTGAAATTCCCGTTAAGGAGTTCGATCCAATCATCCCGTCAGGCTGCAAGGTCTGCCAGGATTTTGCCGCTGTGGAAAGCGATGTAAGCGTTGGGAGCGTTGGAAGCAAGGCAGGCTTTTCAACGCTCATCGTCAGGCAGGAGGTTGCGAAGGAGCTGCTGGAGTTCATGAAAGAACAGGGGACTGTTGAGGTGGTAGAGGAAGTCAAGATGAAGATAGTGGAGAAGCTGATTCAACATAAAATCGAGATACACCCGTATCCTCCCAGGAAGGTGGAGCATTAAACTTTAAAATCAGAAAATAAGCCTCTCCATATCTTCTCCACCATAAAATACTTCCTGAATTCCGTCGTAAATGTCGTCCATACCGAACCCTGTCTCTGCCGACACGGGAATGAGAGGCCTGAATATGCCTGCCTCCCTCAGCATGTGGAAAAGCTCTATGCTCAACCCCTCTCCGCTCAGCTCATCATACAGCTCGTCCGGATCGTTACTCCATTTGACAACCCTTTCTACCTCCTCCTCATCCAGAATGTCAACTTTTGACAGCACAGGTATCTGAGGGAGCCTGAGCCGGAAAACTGAGGATGCAGACATGAAAAGGAGGCTCAGAAAGCCCGAAGGTGTTTTTGAAATAACCGGATCGAAAAGATACACAATTATGCTCCTTTTTCTGTCCAGAAGGTCTATCAGGACCTCGCTGCTTCTCCTGAGAGTGAAGAGTTCCATCTGGCCGGGGGTGTCAATTATGATGTACTGGGCGTCATACTGCTCTATCTCATCTCTGATGTCTGTAGCTCTCGTGCTTATCAGGTCTGCTCCGATTATCTGCGCACCGTTGGGCCCAACGCCATAATTAAGCATGATGTCTTCCAGTGTGAACCACTCCCTCACATCAACATCGGGACTGTACGGCAGACTTTCCGCTCCAGGATCGAGATTTACGGTTATGTTATCCAGCCTTTTGAAACTCAGCCACTCTGAAAATGCCTGAGTCAGGTAGGTCTTTCCACTTCCCGCTGTGCCAATCATGTAGATGTAGATTCTGTCCATGTTTCCACAACAACCTCCCTGGATATAACTCCTTTCGTGGAATATCTCCGTATTTCATTGAAGCCGTGAAACCATGGATGCTGGAAACATTAAAATCTATGTCTGCGGAATGATAATGGATGTGCCGGGAGGGGCTTAAAGTGCAGGAAGTAAAAGCAGACAGGGTTATAGATGCCAGGGGGAGTTGCTGTCCGGCCCCGCTCATAGAGCTGATAAAGGCAATTAAGGAGGAGGACGTCGGCAGGGTGCTGGCAGTCCTCTCGGGAGACGTGAGTTCTGTTAGAGATATTCCCGAGTGGGTGAAGAAAGCTGGCCACGAGCTGATAGGAGTATTCGAGGAAGATGGCTACTGGAGAATAGTGGTCAGAAAGACCAAATAATTTGGGGACAGATACGACAGACTTGAAGCTTGAACCTCAACAATCTGAAAATTCGAGCAAAAGATATATATTCGACTCAACATACAAAATTTTTTGATGTTTCCGTACCCGAAAGAGATCATAGCAGACACATACCTGAGCAAGGTAGGGGGATTTAGCAGCGAGCTTGAAAACTCAGAAATAGGGATAAATGCAAAGGCTCTAGAGATAAACACGTCCATAATCTCCAACGAGACAAGGGCCAGCATAAAATTCCTTGATGACAGGGTTATCCCGTACTTCCTCAGGAGAAGATACACCGTTATCGGGCTCGAAGAATACATGGAGGGTTACGAGTACTCCCGGCAGGGGGAGGTCGTTTTCTCCACGGAGCTTCGGAAGGAGTTCTCCGAGAAGCTCGGCAGGGAAGTCATCATAAATACTGTCGAGAGCTTCAGGATAGACGGGGACTTCACCAAGGTAATTAAAGCCCTTAAACAGGAAATGGTGCCATGGAGTTCAGGGAGCCGGTGGAGAAAGAACTGAAGGTCATTCGAAAGGCTCTGAAATTTTTTGGATTTGAGTCTGGCGAGTCTGAACCCGATTTTGAACTCCTGGTACGTCGGGATGGTGACGTAAGGGAAGTCTATGCGTTGACTCCTGAGCTAGCAGAATTTTTGAAGGAAGCTGGCGTTAAAGTTGTATCAGCCGGAATAAAGGTTGGAGAAGTTGGAAAGCGGTTCAGGCTTACTCTCGAAGGAGCACACCTCTTTGTCAAGGCTAAAAAGAAAAAGGTTTATGTCAACAGAAAAGGAGAGATGCTTTTCCTGTACGGCCGGGATATTTTCGCGTCCTCGGTTATGAAGGCCTCGCCCGACATTCGGGAGAACGACATCGTTTTTGTATGCAATACCGACGGGGATATTCTGGGAATCGGTAAGAGCAGATACGATGGAGACAGGATCAGGAGCGTTGAGGAGGACAGAGTGGTTGTTGAGAACCTGGTTGATCGAGGAGAGTACCTCAGGAAAGAAAAGCTCTATAGGGCTTTTTAATATCTTCGACACAATCACACAGTCGTTCGACCCTCATATTGCAACGTAGATAAACCACCCTATAAAGGATATGATACCAAAAATGAGGCCCAGCACCGACAGTTTAATCCAGCTGGATTTTTTCCGCAGAGAGAGGTGGTACAGATGCTCGATTTCGGTAAAGCTCCTCTTTTTTTCGAAGAAGACGTACTGGGTAAACTTGGGGTAAAGAAGAAGCAGCGAGGAGACTACGGAGAACAGTATGGAGGTTATGGGGACAAGAACAAACAGGATTTCCATCGTTCCGAGCTTGTGGGGAGCGAAAGCAATCATGAAGGCGACAATACCGACCACCAGCGCCAGAATTCCGTTGGAAGCCTTGATAATTATGTCCGTCTTGTCATCCAGCGTCTTCAGATGGCTCAGCATGAAGTTTACCTGCAGTATCTCCTCTTCTCTGAATCTGTTTTCGTCATTCATCTTACTTCATAAAGATGGCGAACAAATAAAAAATTTGGGGAGCCCTGGTTTATGACGCTTTAAATCCTGACCCTCCATAGATCGGCGTGTGAACATAAAAATTCGAAAGGATTAGGGAAAAATGGGATAAATTCATCCCCAGACTATTCTCCGATGAACGGTGAGCTTTTCAGAAAGGGTGGAAGTTACGAAATTAACGTCTGTGCTACCTGCAGGAGAGCTCTGAATGGGCTGGAGGGCTTTCTTGATGCTGTTGAGGAAATTATCTCCTTGTCCGGTTGGAGGTGCGACGATCTCATGTCCCACTCCCGCCTGAAAATTGCTGCATCAGGCTGCCCCAATGCGTGCAGTCAGGTTCAGATAAAGGACCTTGGAATCATTGCTTACATCAGTCCCGAGCTTGTTGGAGAGTGCGTTGCATGCGGGGAATGTGAGAGGGTTTGCCGTGAGGGTGGTGTTGAAGTAGGAGAAGTTGCAGTCTTTAACGAAAACTGTATAGGATGTGGCGATTGTGTCCGCGCGTGTCCGGAGAATGCAATAGGGGGTGAGGTGAGGTTTAGGGTTCTGGCTGGCGGGAGGCTGGGCAGACATCCCAAACTTGCAGAGGTTGTGGGAGACGTTTCGAGTCTGGAGAATGCTCTGGAGATAATAAAAGCGGGAATTGAGCTGTCAGCAAAGGAGAACAAGAGATTCAGCGAGATTGAAAATGGGGTTGAGACGCTCAGGAAATTGGTTAAGCTGGATGCCAAGGGGCTCAATCAGGCTTCCCGAGAATTAATTCTCTGATGTGCTCTGGAATATCTTCATCACCTTCGTGACCTAAAGCCTGATCCACTGCATGTCTGGCTGCGTAGCCAGCCACATGAAGAATCGTCTCATCGTATTCGTTGTCTTTTTCCATGCTTCCGGTACACGGAAAGCTGTGGTGCGCTTCTGCAACCCTATCCCAGAGCTGTCTCATGGTTTCGAACTGAAACTCCCTGAGTCTTATTCCGATGAACCAGGCGCAGCCACAGGGCTGGCTTCTCAGAACTCTCACGGCATCAAACTTTGTCATGCCGTCTTTCTCTGAAACCTCGAAGTCGAAAGCTGGGTAGCCGAGACCCATCTCCCTGACGAACCTAGAAATGGTGGGCCTATCACCATCTTCCCGCAGTATGCAGAAGGGCTTCGGCGCTGCAAACTCAATGCTAAGCTCCTCACACTTCGCCTCAAGCTGCTTTGCAAGTCCTGACGGGCACCACCTGGGTTCCTCCACAGGCACTATCAGCGCTTTGATTCCAGCCTCATCCAGCTTTTCTGGCAGGGCAGCCAGAACGTCTGGATGCATATTTATGGCCACGCAGATGTCGGCTTCTGGAACCTGCCTCGGCAGAAAATCTTCGGCGTCCTCTATGAACTGGGGCATTGTTGCGGGATCAAGCATGCCGAAAGCTGCCACTATGTTCTTGGAAAAGCCGTAAACGTTCTCCTTGCACTGGACGCAAGCGTCTATGCCACACGCTCCAAACGATGGACAGGAGTTGTGGTAGTTCATGAGATTCGCAATAAACCGCTCTCCGAAAAAGCCATGGTAGAACACCACAAGCCTGAGCTCTGAGGCGAAGCTTATCTGGCCCTCCTCCTTCATGGCATGAATGTAGTTCTGGAAGATATTAAGACTTCGGAAAAAGTATTATTTCCAGAGCCATAAAGATAAAGTGGATGCTGGTGCCATGGAGGCGTGTGGCTTCCTGGCACTGCGATGCATGCGGAAAATGCTGCGTGGAGTACACTCCGAAGCTGACGTTTTACGAATTCCTGAAGCTCCGAAATACGGGTTTTGCTGTGGAAAAAACAGGAAGGTATTACATAAGAAAGATTGGGAAGCGCTGCCCGTTTCAGGTTGGGAAGCTGTGCAGGCTTCAGGACAGATTGAAGCCTCTTTCCTGCAGGCTCTTTCCCTTCTCAATTCGCAGAAGGGGTGAGGAAGAGGCTTTGTATGAATACATGGGTGAGGAGCTGTTCGTTTACGTTGACACATTCTGCAGGAATGTAAAGCTTGGAAAGGCCAGCAGAAATTTCGAAGAGATTGTACGGGATGCGGTGAGCATAGCTTATGGAAAAAAGAAATTCGGGAGGCTCACTGCCCTTCTTTCACAGCCTCCTCCTTCAGAACCCTCCTGAGGATCTTGCCCACAGCGGACTTCGGCAGCT
>CAZHKD010000023.1:0-17845 GCA_964533255.1 uncultured archaeon
GCCAGAGGAGAGATAGACTACGAGGAGTACGTGAGGATCAGGGAGGGGTTGGAGAAGTAGGCGGTAGCTGGGGAAGAAGGGAGCGAACGAGGTTCGCTCTCGCCCACTCCATATTGCTCATCTGCTCCATCATGAGGACCTTTTGAGGGACGCCTGAAAGCAGGAGATTAACGATTTCTTCGACACCCCTCCCCTCACAGGATAGCTCCTCAACCCTCCGCCTCAAATTCACGAGGTGGTTTAAAAACTCTTCAACCTCCCTCCTTGTTAATATAACGTGTCCCCCATAGGCCTTTTCGAAATCCAGAGACAGTATCTTTTTAACCGAGTCGATAATTTCTCTGTAGTTTTCTTCCTTCATGGCTATCAGAACTCTTTTGGAGCCGATTACATCACCGGTGAAGAGCTTGTCGTCTATCAGAAAGCTAACGTGATCGAAGCTATGGCCCGGAGTGTCTATAACTTCCACAGCGACACCATCGAACTCCATTTCCTCATCCAGAGGAATGGCTTCTATGGATTTAGGCTGACCCCATATAATCTTCCTGTATTCCGGGAGCTCAGGGGGTCGTCTTAGCAATTCAAGAGACTTCTCAGGAGCATAGACGTTTTCGAAAAGAGAAGCGCCACCAGCATGGTCCTCGTGGTAATGTGTCAGCAGAACAGCTTTGACTTCCCTGCTCGAAATGAGTTCTCTTACCTCACGGGCAGTGTGCGGACATCCGGTGTCTATCAGAAGATTGCGGTAATAATAGAGTCTCGTCGTGTAAAATACCTGTCCTTTTATTTCAGCTCCACATTTTAACATGAGCAAGTCATCGATCTTTTCGGATAGCAGCATACTCGACATTAGGTCTCGGCGATATTATGCTTTACTGTGCTCTGTCCAAGTTGCCATTGCTGCAACATCCGGCAATTTCGGCACCCCTCTGGAGAAGATTTACAGTAAAATTTACACTAAAAAAATTAAATACATGTTATTCCAGCTTTAGCCATGCTGCTCACGTGGCACTTTCCACACAGCTCGCTGCTGCTGTCAACCGTCGGCTTCACCTTGGCTGGATTTGCAGCATGCTCCGCTGCAGGTCCATGACATGCTTCACACTCAATTCCCGGAAACGCCCACGTGCCGAGTATTCCCGGAAGACCATCCTGATGTCCCTCTTCACTGTAACCGGTGGTGTGGCACTTTCCGCAGTTGTAGGGTTTGGCAACTTCCTCTGGATCGTATGGAACCCACTCGCCCGTTTCGATGTTGTACTGGACTGCGTCTCCCGTTATGATGTAGCCAGTCCTGTTGACGAACCTCGTTTTCCACCACACCCCGCCTATAACGTAGGCTACGGGAAGCTCCGTCACTTTCCTTATCCCGAACTCCTCGTTACCCTGCCTCGCCTCATCGACCGGTCGGAGCTTGTAGGGGATGCCCCGTTTTCATGAAATCTTCCCAGGCGTCCTTGTGGCACGTTTTGCAGGCACCACTGCCCGCATATCCTGCCGCTGAGGCCGGGGCAGTCAAAAATAGCGCTGCCAGTATTAATACCCGCCTCCTCATGATAATATTGGTGTTGAAAGTATTTAACATTTCTGTTGTGCTACACTAGAATTTTCATTAATGACTTCAAACCTATATCTCCCTATTAATGATTAAAAAGCTCTCGAAGCTGGCTGGAGGTCATAAGATTCGGGAAACGCTTAAATACAGTTTTACATCAGATGAAAAGAGGTGATAGAATGAGGGCCATTCTGGTACTGCTGCTGATAACAGCCCTTATAGGATTTGTGGGAATTGCTGACGCCAGACCAGAATATTTGAAGAATTTCAAAGACTTTGATGAGAAGATCAAGAAGTGTACCCTTTGCCACGTCCAGAGCTCAGGTTATGGTGGTCTGAATCCCTTTGGAAAGGACTTTGCAGAGCTGAAAGCCCTGACACCTGAGCTCATGCAGCTTGACAGCGACGGTGACAGGTACTCCAACATCGAGGAGCTGAGAGCAGGAACCATGCCAGGCGATCCTTCATCGTATCCGGGGAAGCAAACACCTGGTTTTGAAGGGCTGTTTGGTCTTGCAGCACTGATAGGGATTGCTGTACTGAGGGGTAAACGTTAAATAACAATATTTACAACAAATGTAAAATAAAATGGGTGGTGGAAATGAAACTGAAGAGTGCGGTTCTAACACTTCTGCTGGTTCTCGCAACGGTTGCAGTGGCCAGCGCCCAGCAGATAGACAGCAGAGTTGTGGAGGAGAAAATATACTGTCCGTGTGGATGCGGCGAGATCCTCGCCAACTGTCACTGTGAAACGGCGGTGGCTACGAGAACCCAAATACAGAACAGGTTAATGGCGGGAGTCCCACCTGAGACGATAATAAAGGATTTTGTCACCCTCTACGGTTCAACAATTCTGGTTAACGAAGATGCAGAGAGGATAAAGGCCGCGGCAAAATCTTCGAACTTCGACATATTCCCCCTGTACATTCTCGGCATCGTTGCTGCAGCCTTTGTAGCATATCACTTCGGAAAAGCCTCTTCTCGCCCAAAAAGTCCAAAAAGTAAGGAAGGCTGGAAACTTGAGAAGAAAGGTGGCAAGAAATGATGAATTTTCTGGCAATTTTTTTGCTCGCCTCTCTCGCAGCATCAGCGTCAGTTCACCACATAATTATAACCCCGGATACGGAGGGGTACAGGGTTATAGAGGTCATTGCGATCCCCAACGCCAGCGGAGTGATATCGATTGAAGTCCCTGAGAACGCTGTGCTTATGAGTAACGGAACCCTGACAGACGGCGTTCTGAAAGTCAACGCCTCAGAAAATGTGACAAAAATCGTGTACGGATACAAAATCGGAGGGTACTTTCAGAAAACCTTTCAGTTGCCCACGAAACTCGTGTACATCCTGATCGACCCCTCAGTATATGTGGTATCGGAGAACCTCAGCGACGCCGGGATTCAGAATGTTTTCGGATCTGAGTTCAGGGTGCTGTACTCCGAGAACGTCCCCAGCGGATACACCGTGAGTCTGGAAATGTCGAGAACGTCCTCATTTACTTCTCATCCTAACAATGCCGAATCATCAGGAAATACATATATATTCGCTGGTTTTCTCGGGGCTGTAGGGGCTGTGGCCCTCTCAGCAGTTTATCTGAAAAAAATTCGACGAGGTATGAATGATGATGAAACAGAAGCTGGGACAGAAAATGTTGAATCAGAGGACAGTAAAAAAGGCAAAAAATGGGAGGTGGGATAAATGGATGTAGGACACATTACCGTTATTCTATCCTTGCTGGTATCTGCATACGCCGCTCTAGCCTACTATTTCGGTGCCAAGAACGGTGACGTCTCTCTGCTCTACAAAGCCGAAAGAGCAACATACCTCACTGCCGCACTTGTCACTGCAGCATCGGCCATTCTGGTCTACTACTTCATGACTGACAATTTTTCCATCGAATACGTCGCCTCGTATTCAAGCAGAGCCCTTCCAGCATTCTACAAATTCGCGGCATTCTGGGCCGGAGCTGACGGTTCGCTCCTCCTCTGGTCCCTCTTTCTGTCAGGCTACACAGTGGCGTTTTTGAAGCTTGAAAAGAAGGACATCCTCTCTGCCTACGCAATGGCCATAGCAATGTCCGTGCAGGCGTTCTTCCTGCTTCTTCTTTCAACAGTCTCTAACCCCTTCCAGCCACTGGGCTTCATGCCTGCTGACGGCGTAGGGCTGAACCCGTTGCTGCAGACTCCAGAAATGGTTGCACACCCAACAACGCTGTTTGTGGGTTATGCAGGCGCGGCAATAGTCTTCTCCCTTGCTTTCGCTGGTGTATATCTTGCGGATGAGAAATGGGTGTTTCGTGCAAGAAAATGGACAGTCTTCACCTGGATATGGCTCACCCAGGGAATCTACTGGGGAGCCATCTGGGCGTACAAGGTTCTGGGATGGGGAGGCTACTGGGGTTGGGACCCAGTTGAGAACGCCTCACTTCTTCCATGGCTGACGATATCTGCCTTAATGCACAGCGTAATGATTCAGGAAGCAAGAAGGGGGATGAAGCTCTGGAACATTGTCCTCGCTTTCATCAGCTTCGAGTTCGTTTTGCTCGGGACATTCATCACCAGAAGTGGAGTTATAAGCAGCGTCCACGCCTTCGGGCAGAGCAGCCTTACGCTTCCGTTCATGCTCTACATGCTGCTCTGGCTGATTCTGACGATCTGGGTTATAATGGAGAAGAGAGGGTTCATCAAGAGCGAGGATATAATCGAAAGCTTCGCGTCTAAGGAAGCCACCTTCCTCTTCAACAACCTCATACTTGTGGCTTCAGCCCTTACCGTGTTCTGGGGAACAATATTCCCGCTCATAAGTGAGGGGCTGACGGGATACAAGGTCACCATTGGACCGCCGTTCTACAATCAGGTGGAGGTTCCACTTGGGCTTGCTCTGATAATCCTCGTTGGTTTCTGCATAGCTGTGCCGTGGAGGAAGGCGTACAAGGACGAAATGATCAGGAGGCTGAGGTTTCCGGCTGTGGCAATGATTCTCGGCCTGGCAGCAGGTTTGATCGGGAAATTCGGGTTTGCAGGGACCGTGGCGGCAGCCATATTTGCATTTGCCTTCACCACGCACCTTCAGCAGTACCTGTGGGATACCAGGGCTTTCAGTCAG
This sequence comes from uncultured archaeon, assembly GCA_964533255.1. GTDB lineage: Archaea > Halobacteriota > Archaeoglobi > Archaeoglobales > Archaeoglobaceae > JdFR-37. The sequence goes on from CAZHKD010000023.1 coordinate 4,658, forward strand.
GAGTACGGGACTTCCAGCTACTTCAAAATAGTTTTGAGGAGGAGAAGGAGGTATGGTGGATACACAACGCATCTTGGCATTCTGATTCTCTTCCTCGGTCTGGTTGGTGGAGCATATGACGTGGTGTACAAAGACGTTCAGCTTGAGCTCAATCAGCCATACCAGGTTAACGAGTATACATTCATCTACAGGGGAATTACCGCCGAAGATAGCGCATTGAAGACAACGTGGAGGGCAAACATCGAGGTATGGAAAGAGGGAAGATTTCTAGGGCTCTTGAAACCGGGGATTGAGAAGTATAAAACAGGAAGGGCAGAAGAAATTCGAAAGGTGGATTACATATCGGAGCCTCTGAGGGACGTCTACCTGATATTCATGGGCCTTCACGAAAACAAGGCGTACATGGAAATCAGAATAAATCCGATGGTCAACTTTGTCTGGCTCGGCTCCTGGATAATGACTTTTGGAGGCTTCTTTGCCCTCATTCCGAAGAGCTTTGTCAGCCGGATCATTTTCAGCAAGGAGCAGGAGGTGGGAACATGAGGTCCGCCTCTTTGCTGCTCCTATTTTTACTGCTTGCCACTCCTGCAGCAGCTCTGACGGTTTCAGACGTGGAAAAAGACGTCATGTGTACGTGTGGGTGCGGAAAGGTCCTTGAAAACTGCCTGTGTGGTGTAGCTGACAGGATGAGGGAGGAGATTGCAGGGATGATTGCCAAGGGCATGTCGAAGAAAGAGATTATCGCAGAACTTCAGTCGATGTACGGCAAAGAAGTGCTGGTCAACCCACCAAAAGAGGGCGTGTTCCTTGGCCTCTGGACGTATCCGATCATAGCTGTGGCTGTGGGAATCGTGGCAATATACATAATAGGCAAGAGAAGGAACGCCAAATGGTATGCCGATCCCGATGAAGTAATTAACGAGGAATTCGATGAAACAAAGTTCGATCTGGAGCACTGATCCATCTGAACGTCATGCAAGTGTGGTAAAATAAAGCCTGGGAGTTAAATTTTTAAACTTTAAATCATTAAAATTTTGGATGGATAAACCGGCTTGTCGAGCCCTACCTTGCCACCCTCTACCGTACAAAATCCATTACACCGGAGGACTACTCCGAGATGATGGCCTTTTGCGAGGGGCTTGCGCAGAGTCTGAAGAGGGAGTTCGGGCTTGAGGACATGGAACTTATAAGGGAGCACATAATAGGGTGCTGAATAGCATCTGGCTGAAACCGCCTGGTCTGTAAATCAGAAGCGCTCCATTTCGCCCAGGTCTACGGTAGTGTAGAATTCGTTAATCTTCCTCTTGGCGCTTTCCAGCACCTCCCTTCCCACAATGGATGCTGCGTATTCGTCAGCCATAATCTCGAGCTTCTCCGGAGAAATGGGCAGGAAAGTCAGGACTTTCAGTCTTCCAAGCAGTGGCGTCGCATTCTGAACGACGTGGAACTTCTCGTGAGCGAGAACTGCTTTTAGTTCCTCCCCGTCAAGTATGTCCAGCATCCCTGCTGAAACGAAGACTTCCTTCCCGAGTGTGAAGGCCTTTGGGAGAGCCGAGTTGAACACATAGACCTTCTCAATCCCAGCAAGCCTTTCAAGGTCCGTGTCCCGCTCATACCCGTATACCCGCTTCAGGTAGAATTTGTAAGCTGTCGGAGCGAGAAGCAGGATGGCCGTTGCTGTTATGGCGTAGATGAAGTAAACCTTCATGAACCAGAGCATGTTGCATGACATTGAGAAAAAGACCACCGGAGCATTGATCAATGCAAAGACGTTGGCGAGCCAGTAAAAGCGAAGGCTCATCAGGCTATTTTTTGTGGCGAAGTAGCCGATAACAGATATGAAAAACCCTGCTGAAACGAGAACTGTTGGGACGAAGAGTGGGGACGATTTGAGACATGCGATTGTACACCCAATGCCGCTCAAGGCTTAATCCCTCTCTTGTGGAAGTACTCTGCCACGATCTCACCGAAATTGTTCATGAGTTTGTCGAGAACCCCCTCAACAAACCTCCTCTCTATATCAGTTTTTCCGAGCTTGGCATAGTAAACGTATTTCCTCCTCCCATCAACCTTTTCCTGGGTTCTCTCCACAAACCCGTGTCTGACAAGCCTGTCTAGGGTTGCTGCGACGCTTGAGATGGAAATGCATATGCCTTCGGAAATTTTTGATACGTGTGATGGGCCATGCTTCCAGAGGTACTCCATAATCTTCTCTTCCAGAGGCGATAACGCGGAAATCCTGTCGTCTATCTCTATTCTTTCCTTTTTAACCATGTGTAAATCTTTTTCCACTCAATGATATAAGTTTTTCCCCATTCGGTTTAGGCAGCCGCATCCTTAAGCTGATAGAGCCCTACCAATCCTTTAGAAGATCAGCATTGTTGTCCTCGTCGCTGCCCCGTTTACCAGTTTGCCCACTCCCTTTTCTGGAACGGAACAGTCTTAAAAGAAAAACTTTATAAATGGTAAGTCAAATTTCCTTGATATAATCTCAAGGGGTGTGGAGTAATGCATATTGCAGAAGGCTTCCTGCCGCCGGCGTGGGCAGCATTCTGGTATGCTTTTTCGCTTCCGGTGGTGGCTTACGGGGCATACAAAGCCAGGAGAAGGATTGATAAAGATCCAAAAAGCAAATCTCTGCTTGCTGTTGCTGGAGCATTCGTGTTCGTCCTGTCAGCCCTGAAGATACCGTCTGTGATGATGAGCAGCTCCCACCCCACAGGGACAGGCATCGCAGTCGTTCTATTTGGGCCGACCATCACAGCCTTCCTCTCCATGCTGACTCTGCTTTATCAGGCTTTGCTCCTGGCGCATGGCGGGATAACTACGCTCGGAGCGAACACTGCTTCCATGGGAGTCGTGGGGCCCTTTGCGGGATGGCTGGCGTACAGGGTTGTGAAAAACAGAACCGACATAAGGACTGCAACATTCGTAGCCGCCGCCGTTGCAGACTGGGTGACGTATGTGGTCACATCGCTCCAGCTCGCCCTCGCATTCCCCTCCGGTGCAGGCTTTGCAGGAGTCGTGGCTTCAGCAACCAAATTCATGGCAGTATTTGCGGTAACCCAGGTACCGCTTGCCGTTATAGAGGGTGTGGTTGCTGCCCTGCTGATTGGCTACATCACGCAGGTAAGGGAGGACGTCATTGCAGGGGTGACGGCATGAAGGCCGCTGTCGCTATTGCTGTCACCGTCCTCCTGTCCCACCTTGCACTGGCAGCAGACTGGACGGGAGCGGATGAGCGGGCAAAGCAGGTAATATCAGACATCGACCCCAAGTATGAGCCCTGGTTCTCACCGGTGTGGGAGCCTCCAAGCGGAGAGGTTGAGACGTTCCTCTTCTCACTCCAGGCTGCAATTGGTGCACTGCTCATCGGATACTTCTTGGGATACTACAGAGGAGTCAGGCATGCACGAAACGCTTGAAGAAGTTCAGACTGTTTCGAGAAAAATAATCGAGGGAAATTTGAGAGTGCACTTCTCACTCCTCTCCCTACTTTTTGTCGTGCTCAGCGGTAAGCCTGCAGTCTATGTTGCCGCCCTCCTCATTTTCTCAGCCATGTCGCTGCATGCCGCCGGAAGGTACTACCTGAAGGTGGTAAAGATACCTGCATACTTCCTGGCTTCGAGCATGCTGGTTCTAATGATTTTCATCCCGGGAAATCCCGTACTTGAACTCCCGCTCCTCCCTCTGGCAGTGACCGGCGAGGGGCTTGGGATTGCGGTAATTGCCACACTCAGGGCCTTTGCGTCCCTGTCCGTCCTCTCGTACCTCGTCCTGACAACCACAATACCTGAAATCTTCTCGGCGCTAAAGAAGCTCAGACTGCCGGACTTCGCTGTGGAGACTGCTCTGCTCATGTACCGGGCAATACAGATTTTGATGGACGAGGCCGTGAAGCTTGACAGGGCCGCATCCTCCAGGCTCGGATACATCACCAGAAGGACATTCGTGAACACCGCAGCTCTCCTGAGCTACTCTCTTTTCATAAAATCCCTTATTCGGGCAGAGAAACTTGACAGCGCAATGGAGGCAAGATGCTACCGGGGAGTGATGCCCGTCATGGGCCGTACCAGCTCCGGTTACGGATACGCTTCCCTAATCCTGCTGGCGCTGATTGCCGCCTGGGTGGTGGGGTGAGATTGTGCGCTGTGGACGTATGACGGCAGGAAATTGGCAGGTGGTGCCGAATGATTGAAACCAGGAATCTGTGGTTCTCGTATCGCGATAACCCTGTCCTCAAAGGGGTTAATTTCAGAGCTGGAAGAGGAGAGGTGACGATTCTCCTGGGCAGGAACGGAGCGGGAAAATCCACGCTTCTGATGCACCTCAATGGTCTGCTGAAGCCGCTGAAAGGTGAAGTTTACGTGGATGGCGTGAAGGTGAGGTACGACAAAAGAAGCCTGAAGGAGCTGAGAAGAAAGGTGGGATTTGTGTTCCAGAATCCAGATGATCAGATAATCGCCCCCACAGTCTGGCAGGACGTTGCATTTGGCCCCAAAAATCTTGGATTTGGGGATGATGAGGTCCTCAGAAATGTCAGTGACGCGCTAAGTGCAGTTGGGCTCAAAGGCTACGAGAGCAGGCTGTGCAACGGGCTCAGCGGTGGAGAAAAGAAGAGGGTGTCAATAGCTGGAGTGCTGGCAATGCAGCCTGAGTACATCATTATGGATGAGCCGACGGCTGGACTGGACGGTACAGGCCTCAAAAACATGGTGGAGCTTGTGGAGGAGCTGAGGGAAGAGGGAAAAACCCTGATAATCTCAACCCACGACTTAGATTTTGCAAAGGAGGTGGGCGATAAATTCGTCATACTCTCGGAGGGCAGGATAGTTTACGAGGGTGACGAGATAGATTACGGCCTTGCAGAGGAGCACGGAATACGCCTGGGCTTTTTTGGGGGCACCGGTGAGCTCATAGTTGTCCCCCACACCTCCCCGATTCCAGAAATTCAGGTGGACTTCGTGGCGGTGATGGGCAGGAACGCAAGAAGGAGGCTTGAGGAAGAAGGCATCGAGGCAGACATTCTCACGGCAAGCCTGGAGAGGTCGATTCTGAGGGCAATGGGTGGAAGTACAGTTTTGCTGGTGTGCGGTCAGGAGATGCTGGACGCCGTCGAAAGGGAAGCCCGGAACTTCCCCATCAGATTGCGGGTTCTGGATGGGGGCATAACGGGTGCGGGTGGTTCTTTGATGCCGTGGAAAAGGCAGAAGGAGGTAGAAGCTGGCAAAAGTGGGAAAATTTCGGAGTGTTCAGGCGATATCTGGTGGGGCAGGAGCACACGCTAAAACCTGGGCACAATCGTTGCAGCGGTAGGTTTAAAAATGTACATTCTGGAGGTGAGAGCATGGGGTGTTCGGAAAAATCGCGGGACGCTGAATCGGGAGATACCAGCACTCCCAGCACTGGCAAGTACACGAAGGATGAGGTTATTGGCATAGTCTTCTCAAAGCTTCGCCCCAGAAACCACCATATTTTTGCCGACGTAGGCTGTGGAGGTGGGAGAGTAGCTGAATTCTTCTCACCCTACGTCAGAAAGGTTTACGCAGTTGACGCGGATGAAAAAGCTGCACACAGCGCATCAAAGAGGCTGGAAAGTCTGAAAAACGTGGAAGTGAGGCTGATGGACGGCAGGGAGTTTCTGAAGGAATACGACTATGACCTCGTCTTCTTTGGCGGTACGAGGAGAATCGATGAGATGCTGGATGTGGCAAGCAAAAAAGCCGAGAGAATAGCGGTGAGCGCTGCCCGCATGGAAGTCGCAGCGAGAGTGATCGGCAGGATGAAGGAGCTTGGAATATTCCACGAGGCGCTGATGGTGAACGTTTCAAGGAGCTACGAGCTTTCAGGCGGTACTGCATTCAAACCCCTGAATCCCGTGTTTGTGGTGGTTGGATGCTTGTAGGCGTGGGTCTTGGGCCAGGCGACCCTGAGCTCCTCACAGTGAAGGCTGTGAAGGTCATAGAGAAAGCTGACGAGGTGATAGTCCCGGGAAAGCTTGCCTACGATATCGTTTCCAGCTACAGAAAGCCGAGGCTCGTGGAATTTCCAATGGGCAGAAGTGAAGAAATTGAGGATGCGCTTTCAGATGAGCTTGCTCAGCGATGCTTGGAGGAGGACATAGTTTTCGCAACTCTCGGCGATGCAGCGTTCTTCTCCACCTTCCAGCATATAGCCACAAAAACCAGGCAGAAGAATCCGGATGTGGAGGTACAGATAATTCCGGGTGTGCCGAGCTTTACGGCAGTCTTTTCCAGGCTGAATCTTTTTGTTGACGTCCCCTTCCTCGTCACAACTCCCGACATGGAAGGAGTTGGGTACGCTATTGTCCTGAAAGCCAAAAGACCCGCAGAAGTTGCGGGGAAGCTTGCTGAGAGAGGGTACAGAAAGTTCATAGTGGCGGAGAGGATTTTCATGGAAGGGGAAGACGTGAGAACCGCCGAGGAGGTGGAGGAAGTAAAGCAGAAGGCGGACTACTTCACCCTCCTGGTGGGGATAAGCAGTGGGGGATTGAGATGAGAGAAAGAATAAAACAAGACGGACCCAAGGTATATTTCGTCGGGTTCGGGCCAGGCGACCCTGAGCTCCTCACCCTCAAAGCTCACAGACTTCTGGAGCAGGCAGACCTCATTGTATATCCTGGTTCCCTCATTGATGAGGAGTTTCTCAGCCAGTTCAAAGGGGAGAAGGTCAGCAGCTACGGAATGAGGCTTGAGGAAATAGTTGAACTGATTCAGGCGTCGGTTGAAGAGGGAAAGATGGTCGTAAGGCTCCAGAGCGGAGACCCCAGCATTTACGGAGCGATTAACGAGCAGATCTCCGAGCTTGAAAGGCGCGGGATTGACGTTGAAGTTGTGCCGGGAGTAAGCAGCGTTTTCGCTGCGGCAGCCTCCTTGAAAAGGGAGCTGACATGCCCGGACGTCGGAGTAGGCGTTGTGATAGCGAGGCCCGCTGGAAAAACCCTGGAAGAAGACCACCTTGATGAGCTCGCCAGACTCCCCTACACCCTCGTGATCCTCCTGGGTGCCGACAAGGTGGAGTACATTGCAGAAAAGATTGGGAGTGTCAGAGGCTTTGATGAGCCTGCAGCGGTTGTCTATCATGCTTCAAGGGACGATGAGGTGGTTATCGAGGGCACTCTGGCAGACATTGCCGGGAAGGTCAGGGAAGCCGGAATAACCAGAACGGCTGTGATAATTATCGGAAAGGCTCTTAAAGAGGTCAGGAGGTCTGTCCTATACGCATAGCAGTAGTGGGATTCGGAAAGGATATAGAACGGCTCAGGAAGCTGGCAGACTTTCTGAGGGCAGACATCCAGCTGTACAAGCCTGGAGTTTGGGAAGAGCTGCTGGAATATGACTGCATAGTTGCATACATGCCTTCGGGGATAGTTGTGAGGGGGATCGCTCCACATCTCAAGAGCAAGTGGGTTGACCCGGCAGTCGTGGTGGTTGACAAGCCCATGCGTTACGCCATTCCGATTCTCGGCGGGCATCACGGTGGCAACGAGGTGGCTAAGATGCTGGAATCGATTGGCATGACAGCAGTAGTTACCACCGCTGCAGAGTACGAGGATGGGCTGTGCGTCGGGATAGGATGCAGAAAGGGTGTTGGGATTGGCGAAATTTTAACTGCCGTGAGGAAAGCCCTCAGGGAAATTGAGGCCGGGGTTGAGGACATCAGGCTTTTTGCCACTGCTGAGCTGAAAAAAAGCGAAGCTGGATTAATCGCAGCCGTCGATGCACTCAAAAAACCCCTTATGTTCCTGAGCCGTGACGAAATAAACAGCGTTCTTGAAGCGGAGCCATCCAAAGCCGGAAAAATCGGGTTGAGGAGTGTCGCTGAAGCTTGCGCCCTTTACTTTTCTAAAGAGAAGGTGCTGCTGCTTCCGAAGAGGGTGTATGGAAATGTCACGATCGCAATCGCAAGGTAAGCTGTACGTTGTGGGAATCGGCCCGGGGAGTGAAGGTCTGCTGACTCTGAAGGCCGTAGACGCTATAAAGAGCTCGGACTACGTGATAGGCCACACAACCTACATCAACAGAATAAGACACCTTGTGAGGGGAGAGGTTATAGAGAGCGGAATGGGCAGGGAGGTGGAGAGAGTTAAGCTGGCTGTCAAGCTTGCAAAGGATAACGTTGTCAGCCTCATAAGCGGTGGAGATCCCAGCATTTACGGCATGCTTCCCCTTGTGGTTGAGTACCTGGCTGAAAGCGGTGAGGAGGTTGAGCTCGAGGTTGTACCAGGAGTCACAGCACTTTCCACGGCATCACCCCTTTTGGGCTCCCCCATCAGCGGGGATCATGCCGTGATAAGCCTGAGCGACCTGCTGATACCATGGGAGGTGATAGAGAAAAGGCTCCGCCACGCATTGCAGGCGGACTTCGTGATAGCCATCTACAACCCCTCCAGCAGGAAGCGTGAGGGCAACCTTATCAGAGCCCTCAGGATTGTAATTGAGGAAAGGGGGGACCTGCCTGTAGGTGTCGTCAAAAACGCCAGCAGAGAGGGTGAGGAGGTTCTGATTTTAAACGCGTCGGACATCATCGCAAATCCGGGACAGGTGGATATGAACACTCTGCTCATCATTCCGAGCTCCGAGACCCGGGTTAAAGAGAGAGTAATGTACACTCCCAGGGGCTACTCCAGGAAATACAGGCTGGTGGAAGGCAGCAAGGAAGGTGATGCAGGAGAGGGGACGTCATGAAAATCGATATGGGCGATTATACGATTGAAGCCAGGAAAATTGTGGAGGAGAGCTACAGACTTGTCGAGAAGTTCGTTCCCGGGAACTCGCCCGAGGATGCAGTTCTCAAAAGGTGCATCATGGCAACAGGTGATCCGGGCATTAAAGACCTGATAGTTTTCAGAAACAACGCCATAAATGCTGGAATTGAGGCCTTACGAGAAGGAAGAGATGTTGTCGTGGATGTGGAAATGGTGAGGGCTGGAATAAACAAAAGGAAGCTCAAAAGTGACATCCATGTGGCTGTAAGCCTCGGATCCAGTTCGAGGCTCACAAGGGCTGCCGACGGAATCCTCAAGCTGAAGGACAGGATTGATGGTGGGATCGTGTGCATAGGCAACGCTCCTTCAGCTGCCATTGCCCTTTGCGGGCTTGTAAAGAGGGGGGTGAGGCCGAAACTGATCATTGGTACGCCGGTGGGATTTGTCAACGCAGCAGAGTCGAAAGAAATGATTAGAGAGCTCGACACACCATCCATAACCACTGTTGGAACCAGGGGCGGTTCCACACTTTGCGTGGCCATTCTGAATGCTCTGATTAACATGGCATTCGCGGATGCCCACGACTCTCTATGCTTTGGCTGAAATTATGGAATTATGGGGGAGTTTATGGCTGAACCGGATAGAATAGGGCTGACAGATCCACTGGAGCTCTACAGCTATCCGAAGGAATGGGTTGAGGAGCGAGCGGAGGAGGAGGGGATTGGGGAAGTTAGAAGGAAGGTAAACAGCGGGCTGTACGTCCTCACTCCCGACGGCTGGCTTCGCAGAGGCATCACAACAGGAACTGCTGCATCTGCAGCCATTGTAGCAGCCATAGCGTCTCTCTACGAAGATGCTGACGGAATCGGTGAAGTGGACTTGCTGACCCCTTCGGGGCTTAGAGTTTGCGTGAAGGTGGATGCAAAGAATGGGGCTGCTGAAGCCAGAAAATTTGCTGGCGATCATGAATTCGACGTCACCGACGGCACGGTCTTCAGGGCATTTGCCATTAATGACTCCTCCGGTTCTATGGTGCGATTTGGCAGAGGAGTGGGAAGACACAGAGATGGAAGGGTGGCCGTCAGCAGGGCTGCCATGGAGCAGATCAGCGTTAACCTTCGGGCAGCAGTCAGGAAATACGGGTATGGTGGTGCGGTGAACCTCGAGATTCCCGGGGGTGAAAGGATCGCAGAGCTAACCGGAAGCCATAAACTTGGAATCAGAGGTGGCATTTCGATCCTGGGCACGACAGGCTTCGTTGAACCGTGGTGCCGAAAGCTGGTTGGTGTTAAAGCAGCAATAGCCTCTCGGTACGAAAGAGTCGCGATTACAACTGGAAGAAACGGGTGGAGGTGGTGCATGAAGAACCTGAAGGGCTATCAGCCCTTTGTTTTCGGCATGTACATTGTGGAAGGGTTGAAGGCTGCCAGCGCCGCAAAAGAGGTGGTTCTGGTCGGCAGACCGTCACTGCTGTTGAAGTGGGCTGAGCCATCCCTGCGGGGAATGGTGCTTAACCCGGATTACGGCTCGAAGAGAAGAAAGCAGCTAAAATTGGAATCCCTTGGTGAGAAAGTGCTCCAGAAAGCCCGCGAAATCAATCCCAGAGTTCGAAAGGCAATACTGCTGGGAGTGGGAGAATGGGAGTGACTGGAGGACCATGGGGAGCCGGAAAAGTGCAGTAATCGGATGCAGAAGATGCGGGGGAATCGAAAAGATGGGGATTACGATTGTAGGGGTTGGGCCGGCTGAAGGATACCTGACTGACAGGGCGAAGGAGATCATTTCAAGAGCAGATGTGGTATTCGGGAGCGTAAGGGCCTTAAGGCTGGCAGAAGAGTACATAAGAGGAGAAAAGGTGGAGCTGAACAGGTTTGATAGAGGTGAGATGGAAAGGGTCGTGAGAGCTGGAGCGCGAAAGGAAGCTGTAGTACTCTCCACCGGCGACCCCATGGTCTCTGGGCTTGGAAAGCTGGTGAGGGGTAAGGTTGAGCCGGGGATTAGCAGCGTCCAGCTCGCCCTTGCAAGGCTCGGGGTAGACCTGTGTGAGGTCGTTGTTGTAGATGCTCATGCAAGAGATAGCCATCAAGAGGTCCTGAGAGCTACGGAGTTCAGAAACAGGATTCTGATTCTGGCAGATAAAAAGTTTAATCTGGGGAGGCTTGTGGAGATGGGGAGGTCGAAGGGGGTAAATGTTACGAAGCTTGTTGTACTCACTAACCTTGGGATGGAGGATGAGGAGGTCGTGGAGGTTAATGCTGCTGAAGGTTTGAGGCCAGAAACGGTCGCTTCTGTGACCATAAAATCTGATCTGGCCATAGTATATGTTGAAGCTGTGCGTGCTGGAAGTGGCGAATCCAACTCGGAGGCCAGCTCAGAGGTGGAAACGTGAAGGGTCTGGTGCTTGTAGGGCACGGAAGCAGGCTGCCGCACTACCAGGATGTTATGAACTACCACAAAAAGAGAATCGAGAGCATGGGGATATTCGACGAGGTAAGGATTGCTTTCGTCTACACAGAGCCCCATGTTGATGATGTGGTCAGGAAGATGGAGAGCAGCGAAATTTACATAGTCCCGGTGTTCATTTCTCACGGCGTCCACACAACGAAGGACATACCTGAGTCTCTCGGTATGAGAGGCAACGCAGATGGTGAATGGGTTGAGGGGAGGGTTGAAGGCACCTTTGACGGTAAGAAAATTATCCTGTGCAATCCAATTGGCTCCGACCCCCTGGTAACCTACGCAATACTGAACAGCGTTTTCGGGAGAAAGTGATATGAGAGCGATCAGAGAGTTTCGGAGAAGGTGATGAAATGAGGCTGCTGGCAATTTCCGACACCCATGTGAGAAAGTTTAGCGAGCTTCCCGAAAGAGTGGTGGAGCTTTTCAATGAATGTGATGCCGTCGTTCACGCCGGTGATTTCACGTCAGCAGAGGTTTACGAGTCGTTCTCCAGAAAGGAGGTCTACGCCGTTTATGGAAACACGGATGATTATGAGCTGTGGAACGCGCTTCCCCATGAACTCAAATTCGAAGTAGAGGGGGTCAGGTTTGGCCTAGTTCACAGGGGCAATTACCTGAACCAGTTTCACGACCTTGGCTACAAGGCCAGAGAGCTCGGAGTTGATTTTCTGATATTCGGTCACATCCACCGATTTGTCATTGAAAAGTTTGGGGACGTTGTCGTTCTTTGTCCCGGCAGCCCCACAAAGCCGAGATTGAGCGCAGCAAGCGTCGCTTTGATTGATGTGGAGGACGGAAAGGTTAACGTGAGGTACGAACTCGCCGCTCCGGTTGCATGCGGGATGGACGTGAGGTTAGGCGAGACTGACGATGGAGCTGGTGGAGTAAGGAGGTTTGAAAGATGAAGGTCTTTGTGGCGGATGAGAAATTCGATGAGATTAAGGATGAGCTTCCGGGCAGATTCATCGTTATCGAGAAATCTGGTGAGTGCGAAGGATGTGTCGAAACGGGTGACGAAAGGGTACGCCTCAATTCTGATGGCAAGGCTGGTGCGTCGAGCATCTCAATGGAGAACGTAAAGACTGACCTAGCAGACGTTCTGGATTTCCTCTCAGGGAATTACGATTTTGCCGCCCTTAAGGGCTTCTCCCGGGATGAGGTTGAGAAAATAGGCATCAATCCCTCTCCTGTCAGGAGCGTTCAGGACGTTCTGAATGCCGATGAATGGGTGAGCCTGAAAACTCTGACTGAAATCGTGAGGAAGTCTCCTGATACACCAAAATGTGGCGCTATAGGCGTCTTCATCGGATTTGTCAGAGAGCTATCAGGTGGGAAGAGAGTTGTGAGGCTTGAGTACGAAAAATACGGTGACGTGTTTGACAGGATTTTGAGAGAGATAGAGGACGAGCTGAAGAGATATGAAGGTGTGGCTGAGGTGAAAATCCACCACAGGGTGGGGAGCCTGAAGCCCGGAGAGGATATAGTCTATGTTGTGGTGATGGGGGAGCACAGGAAGAACGTCTGGAAACCCCTCGCCCAGAGCATGGAGCTGGTCAAGGAGAGGCTGCCAGTCTGGAAGAAGGAGGTTTACGAAGATGGAGAGGCGTGGGTTCACGATATGCGCACATGAGGTGTTAGCAGTAGCCTTGGGCGAACTCTAAAATCCTAAACCATGAACCCCTCGAAACCCGAGCATCATCGCAACCTGTCGCGAAGCGGGAAATGGCTGGCTATGAGCTCATCAGCCATCTAATGCTCTGTGGCTCACCACTCCACCTTCCTGCTGCCAGCCTCTGGGATGCTGATAGAATGGCGGAGAGGTCAAGCATTTACGTTCTCTATTATCGTTGCTCCACCCTGTCCTCCACCGCCGCAGAGGGTTGCACAGCCGTATTTTGCCTCCTCTATGTTCAGAATTCTCGCCAGGGTTCCCACGAGCCTTATACCAGTAGCTCCCAGAGGATGGCCTATGGCGATTGCTCCGCCTCTGACATTGACTT
>CAZHKD010000024.1:0-17382 GCA_964533255.1 uncultured archaeon
AAAAGAGCTCGAAAAGATGCAGAAGGTCGAAGTTGTGGAAGTGGTGGTTTGAAACTGCCAAGAGTGGAGGGGCAGGGTGGGCGGGATAAGGTATGGAGAAAAGGAAGAAAAACAAAATGGGTCAGCCCGTATGCCCCTCTTCATCGCCGGTCGGGGGCAAGGGTTTCATCACTCCCTCAGCCTATCGGGGGGTCTTCATCCCGGCTCTGCTGAGAGAAAGCTCATCACCCAGAATAAATTTCATGAAGTGATATTTTGGGTTTACGGTTTTACTTTTTACAGCTCTCTCGGATGCTTGCACGATGGCTTTATGACTCTGCTAGTCATCCTTCGATAGGTGTACTCAATTCCCACAGATACCCCAATCAGACCTGCCAGAATACCAGTTTTGAGCGGCGCTTCAACCGATATCTGCCACACGAGGATGGTGAGGGCGAGAAGACACAGTATTGCTCCGGTTAAAGATATCCACCTCCTGCTTCCGGTCACGTCATGCAACCGGGCATTTGCAAGGTTTACTGCTGCGAAGATTATCAGGAAGCCAGCACTTCCCATAGTGGATATGCTGGACAGGTCAAAGACGTTTGCCACCAGCAGTACAGCTAATGCCGTAATAATCAACCCTTCAACAGGTCTGTTCCAGACTTTTCGCTCAAGCGCTTCCGGAAGCTCCCCCTCCTTTGCGATTATAAAGCTGATTTTGGCAGCCCCGTACAGCGTTGCGTTTATGGCCGAGCTCGTGGAGAGCAATGCTGCAATTGCTATAAGAGTAAATCCAGCACTGCCAAGAAAGGGCTTAGCACTGGCTGCAAGGGCATAGTCCTCTGCTGCAACGATCTGGTCGTAAGGAAGGTTTCCCACAGTCACAAGAGCTACCAGTACATAAACCACTATAACAAAACCCACCGAAGTGTAGTAGGCTAGAGGAAGCTTTTCAGGATTTTTCACGTCCTCAGCAGTATTCGCGATGAGTTCAAAACCCTCATAGGCCAGAAATATTATCATCCCCCCTGCTATGAGCTGAACGGGGGGAGACCAGTTGGAAGGCTGCAAGCGCTCAGCGTCCACGCCCCACAGCCCCGCCAGTACAAAAATCAGGAGTATGAGAACCTTGAAGCCCACAATCCATTCTTCTGCTTTACCGGCAACCGCGGAACCCATGAAGTTAAGGGCGGTTAGCAGCAACACGATCAGGCTGATCAAACCGTGCTTCAAGAGGAGGCTGTGGTTGAAAAAGCTGGCACCGTAGCTTCCGAAGGCGTATGCATAGAGGGACAGCATGATGATGTAGCTGAGCCACAGCAGTATGTTCAGGCTTCCGGTAATTAACCCAACTCCGAAGGCCTGATTCAGGAATTCCACCGTCCCTCCCTGACTTGGATAGGCAAGAGATAGGCGTGCGTAGGAATATGACGTGAGCAGGGCAATGAGCCCGGCAATAGCGAAGGCAACAGGAGTGGCACCCTTAGCCAGCTGAACGGCCAAACCAAGAACGGCGAATATGCCGCCACCGATCATCCCTCCTACTCCCATCGAAACAACGGAAAGAAATCCAATCTTGCCTCTATCCCCCACCTGTGCTTCACCTCATTTTTTCAGAACGTCAACCAACCTTACCCATTTTCTGGTCATTACCACAGTTTTTGGCGTTTTTCTGACGACTTTCTCAGGAAACACCCCCATCAGGAAGTTCTTCAGGAAGGGTTCCGCTGTGGAGCCGATAAAGACCGCATCGTAGTTCTCCGCCTCTTCTGCTATTGCTTTCACGGCATCCTCCGCCATGATGAACTTTTGAGAGACTTTGAGTTTCTGAGAGTCTTTAAGGTCCTGGAACAGCTCTTCAGTTTCCTCAAATGCTCTCTGGGCAAGTTTTTCATCATCTTTTACCTTTCCAACATGCATTAGGGTCACTTCAGCACCTTCCTGCATAGCAACGGATTTGGCAAGCTCTGCCGCCAGCATTGCATGAGGGCCGCCAGCAGTTGGAATCAGTATTTTCCTGATGGGTTTCCAGCTCTTCCCGGGCTCAAACCTGATTACCGCTACATCGGATTTCGCTTTAAGCAAAATGGGGTCAATGGTGCTCCCGAGAACAAAATCCCTTCTGAACGTTCTGCCCCTCCACCCCATGATGACGAGGTCGGGCTTCTCCTCTTCGATGGCATTCAGAATTGCCTCGGAAGCTCTACGACCTATTTTCACAATACCTCCTGCTGGAACACTTACGCCGTTCATTACCTCCTGAATGAATTTCTTCGACTTCTCAATGTATTTAGTGGCGGCAGAGAAAGGTGTTTGAGCTGGTAGCGTTAAAACACTGAGAAACACCACCTGTCCTCCCTTACTTCTGGCAATAATTTCGGCGAAGTTCCTGAGCTTAGCAGCAATAGCTGGATTGGCCACAGGAACTAGGATCTTGAAAGGAGCCTCTACAAGAGGTTTCTCCTCGTAGACTGTCTTGGAAACCTCTTCAAGCCTGTGGGCCCTCTCTTTCTCTGAGTAAGCGAAATACACTAAAGAGCCGAAGAGGATCCATATGGCTGTCACTGCCACCACAAAGCTCCCGTGCTCCAGCTCGGTAAGGAGGTAGTACCCGATGATTATCTGGACGATGATGGCGATTAGAGGCAGATACGGAACGAGGGGCATTCTGAAAGACCTTTTCAGGTCGGGCCTCCTGTATCTCAGAAGGATCAGAACGAAGTTCACAAGGATGAAGAGAATCAGAAACATCACATCCGCTGCCGAAGCCACAGCCTCAATGGGTGCAAGAGCCATAATGGATATTATAACGTAGCTGAAGAAAATTGCGAAGTGAGGAGTCCTCGTCCTTTCATTTACCCTGGCCAGAGATTCTGGCAGGTATCCGATTCGTCCCAGAGCAAATGAAACTCTTGATGAGGAGTATATCGTGGCGTTCATTGCACTGATGGTGGAAACAAGCCCGCCGGCGATTATCACGATGGCTCCGAAGGGCATGATTTGATCTGCGACTCTTATCAGGCTGAACTCTGCAAGCTTGCCGAGGTACATCCAGCTCGGGACGTCCGCCTCCACCGAACCTAAAAGTGCAAAGGCAACAAAGACGTAAATGGCAACTGCAACCCAGAGAGATATTATTATTGCCTTGGGTATGTTCCTCTCAGGCCTCTTCACTTCCTCACCGCTCTGGACTATTATCTCGTACCCCTCGAATGCTATGAAGGTAAGACCCATAGCAGCCAAGATTCCCGTGACGCCGTTGGGCATGAAAGAGGGGGTGGTAAAGGCTGCAATCCAGCCAGGCTTTGTCAGCGTGCGGAATATGCCAAAGGCCGCGAAAAGAACGAGAATGGATACCTTGAAGAGTGTTACAAAGCCGCCAACCCTTCCGCTCTCCTTTGCCCCCAGATAGTTGATGTAGGTGAGTAAGGTGACTACGAGGAGTGCCGATATTTTCGAAAGAGTGAACTGAGGCAGGTACGTGAAGCCGACGAATTTTATCATGAATTCCGAAAAGAAGGCACCGAAAGTCACAGCGTAAAGGGCACAGGCTATCGTATGCGCGGCCCAGTCGCACCATCCTGCCAGGAAACCGAAGTGGTCACCCATGGCTTCCTTAACCCAGAGGTAGCTCCCACCTGCCTCTGGCATTGCCGAGCCGAGCTCAGCATAGGCAAGGCCGGTAAAGGTTGCCGTAATCCCATTGAGAATGAATGCCAGGAGAATCGCTGGCCCTGCAATGCCAGTAGCAATGCCGGTTAGAGCAAAAATGCCGGCACCGATCATCCCTGCAATTCCGATCATTGTAATGTCGAAAAGTGTGAGCTCTCTGCTGAGGCTGACGCGGATGCTCTGCACCCTAACGGCTAATGTCAACAGACTTAAAAAACTTCTGCATTTTACTTAGCAGATAGTCCGGGATAATCAGAGACGACTGCAGGATTAACCAAAGAACAGCACAGATAATATACCATGAAGTGTCAGGTACATTATGGGCGGGACTGATAAAATCTACGAGTTTGACACCCTGGAGTTTGAAGTGAGGGGGAGAATTGCCGAGATCATCCTCAACAGACCGGAAGTCCACAATTCCGTGAATCATCAGATGGCTGTTGACATGGCCGAGGCCCTGAAACTCTGCAGTGATGGTGAGGTCAAGGTTGTGGTGATGAGGGGGAAAGGAAGGAGCTTCTGCTCTGGAGCAGACATCAGAGCTTTCATAGAAATGTATAACGATCCCGAAAAACTTGCAGAGTTTGCCGAGGTCTTTCATGATGACATCATCAAGGCAATACGGAAGCTTCCAAAGCCCGTAATCGTCGAAGCCAAAGGATACGTATTTGGAGCAGGTTTGAGTCTGGTTCTTGCCAGCGATTATGCGATTGCCTCCAGTGATACGGTATTTTCCAGCGGATTTGCGAGAATCGGACTTAGTCCTGACACCGGCTCATCCTTTTTCTTCCCCAGAGCTACCGGGATGAAAAGGGCTTTTGAGCTCATGTCTACTGCGAGGCGGTTCGATGCACAGGAGGCGCTGAGATACGGAATTGTTACCGAAGTCGCCCCACCACCATCGCTGGAAGCGAGGGTGAATGAGGTGGCAGAGATGTATTTGAAGATGCCGGGAAAGGTCATTGAGAGCGTAAAACAACTTCTGAACGTGAGTTACAGCAATAACCTTGACGACCACCTTAAACTTGAAATGGAGTATGTTATGAAGTCTGCAACGACTGAGGATTTCAGAGAAGGTCTGAAGGCTTTTATTGAAAAAAGGGAACCGAAATTTAAATAATTGTTCCGGGGTCTTCTCAACCTTATCCTTCGGCCTCGGCCTCTTTTTTCATCATTTTCTGCCTTTCCTTTGCAGTGTACCCTGTCAGATCCTCTAGGAACCTGTTGTAGGTCTTGAGGGTTTCGAATGCAGTCTCGTTATCCACCCTCGGGTTCGTTCTCGACTCGGCACACAGCATCTTGCCGTCTAACCAGAGTCTCAGCTCCTCAATGGCTTTGTATCTGACAATATAGACGTCCCCATCCTTCTCAAAGCTTCCGAAGTGCTTCACGATCATCTCCTCAAGTCTTTCAGGAGTGGGCTTGTATCCTCTCTTGAACTTGTATCTGCGCATAGCAAAAGGAAGAGGGAAAGGATAAATAATTTTGCGATAAATGCTCAATCATGGAAAGAGAAAGTACAATAATTGTTGAATCGCTGAGTGTGGAAAAACCGGTTTTGCTTACGAGCTTTCCGGGAATAGGGCTTGTCGGTACCATCGTCACAGGACACTTCATAATGGAGCTCGGGCTCGAGGCCGTGGGTGTCATCGAATCCCGGCTTCTGCCACCGGTGGCAACTCTCTTCGATGGGCTTATTCTTCCACCAATCCGGGTTTATCAGAGCACCGAGCACAACTTTGTCCTGATACACTCCGATGTCCCCATCCTGCCGCAAATGGCATATGACATGAGTCAGACCATAGTGGAGTGGGCAGCATCAATAAACGCATCCCTGCTGGTATCCATAGCAGGTGTTACCACATTTGAGGACAGGAAGAGGGTGTTCGGTGCTGCCACATCCAGAGACCTGCTGGACAGAATTGAGAAAGTCGTGGAGATCTTCAAAACCGGAACCATAAGTGGCATCGCTGGATCAATCCTGAACGAGTGCGTGGCAAGGAAATTCCCTGGCATAGCTCTGCTGGGTGAGACCATGGGGTTCAACCCCGATCCGAGGGCAGCGGCAGAGGTCATAAAGAAGATGAACGACATCTTTGAGTGGAACATAGCTGTTGACAAGCTGATACAGGAAGCAGAATATATTGAGGCACAGATGCAGAAGCTCGCAGAGCAGACGAGGATGCACGAGGAGAGGGGAAGGAAGGAGGAACTACCCATGTTCGGGTAATGGTTGGTGAGTGGTGATTGGTGATGCTTATGGAGTGCTATGTGCTGACGGGCATAAACAGGAAGGTTCTTGAGGAGCTCGTGAGGAGGCACATACGTACCCTTGAGATAAGGAGTGCTCACAACGTGGCAACAGCACTGTCCATAAATGTCGGCGAGTGTGTTTTCATCACACCAGCAAAGCTCCACGACCTCGAAAGGGGCGTCTGGGGACTTGTTGCAGAGGTGACGGGAAAGGAGGTCATGTCCCACTCATTAGTCTTCTCTACCGAGGGGTACCTTGAAGAGAGCGAAATGACTGTGGTGAGGCTCAGACTCTCGCCGAGATGCATGGGGAGGGTGAAGAAAGTACACAGCTCAGGAATACTGGAAAAGACCGTTGCTGAAGTTGTGGAGCTGAGCCACTTTGATGCCAAGTGAACTTCATGGGTTTGGCGACAAACGATTGAATTCGCTGATCCTCTGATTTTTATACTCTAACAGGATTTCTTCAAGCTTGTCCAGCTCCCTCTTTTTGAGTTCGTTCATTTTTTCTTCAATCAGCATTTGAAGCCTGTCCCATCTGACAACAGCAAACCCTTCTCCGGCCTCAATCTCAACGTCGTCTCTCCTTATTATGGGAATTTTGGCATCCTCAAGCAGTTGCCTTGCTATGTGAGACATGTCACTCCCTGCAATGACTGCCTTCACACCCCTCCCTATCAGCATCTCCGCAGTCGCCTTCCCACCACCGCTGACGTCTTCAATGTAAATGACCTCTCCCCTAATTGGCCCTATCTCTTTCTCAACCCGTTCTATCTCGTCTTTGGTGAACTTTCTCAGGCACTTGACGGCCTTCCATTCCCTGCTCAGCTCAAGGTACTTCATCCTTTTTACCGTTTCGAGCCTCTCTTTTAGAGCAATAATCTCCTCATCTTTCTGCTTCAACGCTTTTCTGAGCTCTGAAACCTCACTTTCAAGATTTTTCACGTAGTTTTCCCTTCTGACCCTGACGTGCTCCTCCCTTGAGAGGGAGACAATTTTGCCCCTGAGCCTTTCAACCTCGCCCTCCAGCTCCCGGATTATTCTTCGCAGTACCCTGTTCTCCTCCTCCAGCTCTCTTATCCGCTCATCCTTCTTCTGGAGCTCCTTCCTCGCACTTTCATCAAAAACCCTCTTCTCAACCCTCTCCACCCTCTCCTTCTTCTCGGCTATCAGCTCCTTCAGCGGAAAACCCCTGATTATCCCCGCCTTTATCTCATCAGCGTCGAAGCCTGAGGGGATTCTCTTCTCCACGTTCATCAGCTTGTTCTTGTAGGAGTTGTATGCCTCCATGGCTGCTGCCACAGCATCTCTTTCATGATCATTCAGCGCCCCGCTAACCATGCTCTTTTTCTTTTCAACACTCATATCATCCTTTGGGGTATAGAGTACAGCCTGAAACGATGCTTTCAGCTTTGAAACGAATTCAGGTGGATTTTTTCTGTCAGTCGCCACCACCACAGGCTTGCCGAAGGAGGTGATGTAGTCGATGATCTCTCCAGCACTCCAGTTTTTCTTGCTTTTAACTCCAAGCAGTCTGCCGTTCAGGTCGAGGACTGCGACAGCCGTAGTCGTACCCGGATCAACGCCCACGATGGTGTATGCTTTCTCCTTTCTGAGCGGTATGAGCTCGATTCTGTCTTTCTCCACCGCCTCGACCCGAACCTGGACATCATTTGCCTTGAAGCTGTTTACCGGTACTTTTTCTCTGGGTGCATTCACAACGAATACTCCTTTCGAGATCCCGCCGTAGCCTTTTTTCACGCTCTCAGTGTACTCCAGCTGACTCGCATCCAGAATTTCCTTGATCTGGTTGAAAACCCTCCTGACCTCGTTGTGCACCTTCCGCCTGTATTTGTTCTGCCTCCATCCACCCTTTCCCAGGCTCCTGTTTCTTGAGACGGTAATTATGGTCTTGTCCAGAAAAACCGAAACCTCACTGCCAACACCAAAACTAGCCAGGTATGCACATGCTCTTGCTTCGTCCCCGGGCTTACGTATGTCAATTCTAAGCCCGTATCTTTTTGCAAGGGCTGGAAGCGACTCCTTACCGGCAACCTGAACAAGCCTGATGGATGGAGGCAGGGCCTTCAGGAACTGTATCAGCTCTCTTTTCGATGAGAAAATCTCGTTAATTGAGTCTACAGAAACTATGTCAGGTTTTCTGTCCCTTATAATCCTGAGGAGCTTTGAACGGCTTACTACGTGCTCGGATTCGCCATCATCAGCCAGGATAAACAGAGCATACTTTGGCTTCTCTCTCGCCCTTGGAGAGCCCTTTATTATGTCCACTCCGAAGATCAGCATTCTTCCATTATTTTCTTCAGCGCCTCATTCATATCTTTTTCTATTCTGTAAGTCCTCCTGAAGTAAGTCAGGATGTTCTCCACATCCCTTCTGAGTACATCTTCAAACCCTTCTTCTCCGACTTCCATGGATTGGGGAAAATCAATGAACCATATTCCCTCCTCACTCACCAGAATGTTGTACTGGCTCAGATCTCCATGAATGATGCCGGCTTTATACATTCTCGCCACCTCATCCAGTATCATCTCCAGCACCTCCTCAGCGTTCTCCAGCCTTACCTTGTAGAGCTCTTTCGCATCGATGAGCTCCATCAGCACGCTGTTGCCCTCCCACGAGATGGGCCTGGGAACTGAGACTTTCCCATAGAGCTTTTTCAACGCCTGATACTCATTTCTGGCTGACCTGACAGTCAGAACTGTGAAGTGAAGAGTCCCGTAGTCCCTCTTCTCTTTAACCTTTTTGAAGCTGGGGTAGCCTACTCTGTGGAACTTTATGACTGCTTCCCCATCTTCCTCTGCTCCACTCCGAGACATGCAGTTGTACACCACGCTTTCCTTACCTTCCCCCATAAGCTTCCCCATCCTGGAAACCCTTCCCTTCTTTACCTGAAGGTAAAGAGAATAGACGCTGAGACCTATGAAGGTGAACGAAGAGCCCAGATACTCCGTATACTTGTTTGTCACCAGTCCCTCGTCTGCAAGTTTTTTCAGCAGCATTTCGACCTTTTCCTGGCTCATTTTTGCGTCTCTGGCAATTATGTATGCCGGCACGTACTCGTAGTCCCACATGTTCCTGAAAATTGCCCTGAGCACCATCCATCCGGTTTTAGACATTCTGAGATACGGCTCAACGATGTCCACGCCAAACGTTTAAATGTCCACCATAAAAGGCTTTTCTGTGAAGTGCAGGCTCTGCAACAGGAACGCTGTAATTTACCAGAGGCACTCTGGCAGACACCTCTGCAAACGCCACTTCATTGACGACATTTACAGGCGGGTCAAGTATGCTGTGAGGAAGTACAGCATGATCGAGAGGGGAGACAGGATAGCCGTTGCGCTGAGCGGGGGCAAAGACAGCGTAGCCCTTCTCCACATTCTGGTGAATCTCTACGGTCACAGGCGGGACCTGGAGTTCGTGGCCATAACGGTGGATGAGGGCATTGCCGGGTACAGGCAGGAAACCGTGGATATCTCCAGAAAAATAACTTCTGAACTTGGTGTGGAGCACATCATCGTATCTTTCCAGGAAAACTACGGGATGAGCCTTGATGAGATGGTGGAAAAGGGTGAGAAAAAACCATGCACCTACTGCGGGGTTCTCAGGAAGCACCTGCTGAACAGGGCTTCGAGAGAGTACGGGGCTACAAAGCTTGCTACCGGCCACAACCTCGATGATGAAACCCAGACCATTCTGCTGAACTTTCTGCAGGGGGACGTTGAGAGGCTGGCAAGGCTGATTCCGCAGCGGGTACAGGAGGGCTTGATTCTGAGGATTAAGCCCTTGAGAGAGATCTACGAGCGGGAGGTCGTCACTTACAACATCCTGAATGACCTCCCCTTAGCGTTGGACGAGTGCCCCTACAGCCATTTTCCAGTCAGAGCAATGGTGAGGGACTTCATCTACGAGTTCGAAGAAAAGTATCCCGGGAGAAAGTTCTCAATTATGCGGAGCTTTGAGAGGCTGATTCCGTGCTTCAGACGTGAGTTCCCTCAAAAAGACCTCAACCGCTGCAGAATGTGCGGGGAACCCTCTTCAAAGGAAGTCTGCCAGACCTGCAAACTGCTGGAGGAGGTAAAGAGTTGAGTCAAGCACGTATTCTCCTGGGCAGCACGCTGAGGAGTCCAATGATCACTGCTCCTGCCAGTGAGGACAGGAAGTAAAACATGGCATCTTCGCTGGGAATTATGTTGTTCTCAACGCCGCTGAGGATGAAAATGCTTCCACCCCAGAGGACCAATCCCGATGAGATTATCAGGAAAGGCAGCGTTTTGTACCTGCCCATGGGCTTCCCTTCAACAAAGTGGTCTATTACCTTGCCTGCAACTGAAGTGAGGGCTGCGGCAACCATCCACCAGACGCTGCCATAGATGAAAGACACTACAAGCGGGATGACCCCGGGAGTTACAGGCGAGTTGTAGAGCTTCCACAGGATGTTGAATCCCTGTATCAGACCGATGACGATCAGAATTGCTGAAATCACGTAGGTTATGAACGAGATCCTGCCCTCATAGAGAGACTGGCGCAGAGCGTCGAAGTAATCTTCGAGAGCTCTCTCAAACCCGTAAGCTTTGAGAAGGAGATATATGCCCACAAAGAGGACAATTGCACCGCTCCCCCACCCGGGATAGCCGGCCAGGGTGAATATGGAGTATATGAGCAGGAAAACGCCGAGTGGTGCAAGTGTCGCCCTTGCAATCTTCGGATCGTCCATCATTCTCTTTATGAGAAAGTACGTGCTCTCTATCGTCTTGCTCTGCTTGACAACCACCCTCGACACACCATTGACAGAGAAGCGGGAAGAAATGAGGGGCAGTATGAATTCATCCTCTGAACCGTCAGTAACAACTATCGCCTTCTTGGCTTTCAGCTTCCTGGCTATGTAATCAAGCTGCTCGGCTATTTTTGAATCCGAAACGACCCCTACCCTCTCATCTCCAGATATCGTTACGATCTCAACATCTCTACCTTCAGCCTTGAGGCGGTCGTAGGTTTTGACGGCAGCAAAGATTGTGTTGACGTCTGAATCTTCAGGGTCTTCAAGTGCCAGCTTTGTTGCGGCCTCGAGGTTCCGTTCCCTACCTATAACAGGCGTCGCAATCCCGGCTTTCCTCCCAATGTCGTCATCCCTGTCAACAGCCAGAACAACTAATTCAACCACAACTCTAATAGCCAGAGAATATATATAAAGGTTTACCAGAGAAACTGTTTTATTTCTTCAGATTCCCGGCTTGAGCATGGATATAATCTATATCGGGCCAGTGATGCTTGACCAGCCAGAGGAGTTCAGCATCGACGAATTCGTCAGGCAGGCAATAGCCATGGAGGCTGAAAGGCTTTTTTACTCCAACGGCAGGCTTTACCTGGTTGATTACGAGACGCTGCATGGAGTAATTGACTCGAAATTTGCAGTTGTTGAGCTGATAAGCTACGCGAGCTTCTGCTCTGTTGGAAACTTCAGGAACTGGGTTCTTTATCACGGAAATGATGATGCAGTAGAATATACTGAGAAAATAAGAGATATAAGAGGAGATACAACAGTTCTGCCGGTAATCAGAACGGCTGATCGGTTTATAAGGAAGATTGAGGAGTATATCGAGAAGGGGGAATACAGGTCATTCGTGGACTGAATTTTTTGAAACTCAAAAATCTCCATGAAGCCCTCTTCATCAGACGTCTTAACAGGTTTCTTGTGGAGATTCAGCTTGGTGAAGGCGATCAAAAAGCCCTCGCCCACCTGAGAGACCCGGGAAGGCTGAAGGATCTTCTGGTGCCGGGCGCAGAAGTTCTTGTAAGAAAAGCTGAAGGAGAGAAGAGAAAGACGTCTTTTGAGGTGGTGGCAGTCGAATCTGGCAAAACCGGAAAAGTCTGGGTTCTGGTAAACTCCGGTCTGCATCCTGAACTCGGAGAAATTGCTCTGAATGCTATGGGATGCAGAGTCATCAGAAGGGAGTTCAGAGCAGCAAACAGCAGATTTGATTTTCTCTGTGAGTGTGGAGGGGCAAGGAAGAGGGTGGTGGAGACAAAGGGCTGCACTCTTGTCGATGAGGATACAGCCTACTTTCCGGATGCTCCCACGGAGAGGGGAGCCAGACATCTGAAGGAGCTGGCCAGGCTGAAGGGATATGACAGGCTTGTTCTCTTCCTTGTCGTCAGAGAGGATGCGGTGAAGCTCAGACCCAACAGGAAAGTGGACGAGAAGTTCGGCAGAGCCTTCGATGAGGCTGTTGACAGCGGTGTGGAGATGAGGGCTGCAAGATTCAGGCTGAGATACAGTGACAGAGAGCTCAGCATAGAGCTCATGGGCTTCATACCAGTCGAAGGATGACTACAGGAACCATTAGAGAGCCCATGCAGTGTATTCTCCTCACATAAAAGAACTGGGTGGCAAATCCTGCTGCCGACGATGCCGTGAGCACCCAGAGGCCTGCAGCACCGGTCATGTAGTAAGAAAGTGCCAGGATAAAGACGAGTGCGAGTGTTGATACAATCCGCTGCTTTCTGGCAATGATTGAAAACAGTCTTGCAAACGTGATGGTCAGGAGGGCTGCAATTATGCCCGTTATCACAGCGGTTAACACAATTTCAGATATTCCCGGAAGATAGCCGGTTTCCCGGATCGCATCCGCTGCCCCGCTCCTCACCCTGCCAAAATAAACCAGAACGGCAAGGGAGAGAAGTGCATTTGCAGTGTTAGATGCGCTCACGGCTGATATGTACTCCTCTGCTTTCCCCGCATCAGCAGATGACACCGCAGCTGCCACACCTGAGCTGATTCCCGGGAAGAGAGAGACTGCAAAACCTGAAATGGCTCCCCGAACAACATAACCTGCCTCCGGAAGCTTTATGGCGAACGTCTGCTCTGGGATATCTTTGCCTGAAAGAGATGCCACAAGCACCGGGACTGCAAACAGCCCAGTAAGCAGTGGCAGCAGCATCGTCGCTCCCGGTTTGTCAGGAACAGGGAGGTTCATGGCTGAATAGCCTATGAATCCTGACGTGAGGAAGACGAGCAGAGCGTAGAGGCGCTTCCTCCAGCTGGCGAGGCTTCCACCAAAAGCATCCCTTTCGCTGAGTACCAGATATGCCGAGAAGAAAAGAACGACAGGGACTACCATTTTCTCGATCAGCCTGTAATCGAAGTATTTTAGAAATACCACGGCTGGAAGTGAGGCAATCAACGCAAGAAAACTCGATAGAGCTGATATAGAAGCCGCTTCTATCCCCCTTCCCTCTAAAACCATTCCGTGTGACGGTAGTACGGCGACGGCCATATCCTCGTCGGGCACGCCTATGAACGATGACGGAAGAAAGTCTAAGAAGGTGTGTGTTATTGCTGAGGAGATGAAAATGACAGCAAGGTCTTCACTGCTAAAAGGCAGAATTGGGGAAATGGATAGAAGCAAAGCGGCAAGAGTATTGGAGTGTATTCCCGGTGTTAATCCACTCAGAATGCCTACGATGACCCCGAAAAGCAGGGCCTCAAGCATTCACTTCCCCGTGGACTCCTCTGTAAGGCCCGCCTCCTCCATCAGTCCTTTAACCCTCTCAGCATCCTCTCCGATCATTCTGGCGATTTCCTCAGGGTCAGATATCCCGGTTCTCCTTGAAAAGGTTGCGATGAAGTCCTCTGCCACATCATCGTCATCGAGGTCCCACATTCCTGAAAACATCGGATGAAAGTCGTAGAGGAAGTCAGTAACCTTCTGGATGTTTTCTCCCTCTATGAGGTCGTCCACATAGTCTTCATCTTCAAAAAACATGCAGTCTCTCAGAATCTTTGAAACTGCCTTCCTCAAGGAGTTCACATCGTATTTTCTGTTTGGAGGAGAGTACTTACGGACTATCTCGTCCATGTCTTCTGAGGAGAAGCTGAAAACCCTCTGTTTCCCACCTTTGCTCTTTGTTAAATCCATCAGGATCGCATACGTGACGGCGTCTATTGGCACGATCCTCGTTCTGCCTGCCGAAGTCAGGCGGACGGAGTAGTAGCTCAGGCCATCCTTCTCGAATTTCCTGATGTCCCTCTTCACGAGATTTTCGAGCTCTTCTGCCGTTGCGAGGGTGGACAGAATGAGCCTTATCAGGGCGTGCTCTTCCGGAACCTTTCTCGACAGAACTGCTATCTGCTGTATGTCCTCCTCAAGCTGAACGAGGTCTCTGAAATCCATCGGAAGGTTTTTGTTAAATCGGGTATTTAAGAGATGCGATGGGAATATCGGGTTCAAAGGAGTCGAAGCTGAAGCATCCCGCCCTCATACAGTTCAGGGGGCGTTTCGACAGAAAGCGTGTTGAAGACATGCTCTCGAGACAGGCGGGCAACTACGAGGTGGAGCTTTCGGAGCACGGTCTGGATGTCTATTTCGAGGACGTCAACGATGCAAGATTTTTTATATCCAGGCTGAAGAAGAATATGAGGTTCAGGCAGAAACTGAGTGTTAACTATGCGGGATTGCGGAAGGGAAGGGTCAGGAAGTTTTTTGTTTACAGTCTGAGGTTTTACGATGAGGCTGGAGGAATACTACGCGCTGAGAAGTGAGCTCAGAGACCTGAGAGATCTCAGGAGATTTAAATACCCTCGCGGGATGCTCTTCACGGTTTTAGCCCAGAAAAAAGTAGATATGGTCAAGTACAACTTCCACAGCGTCGCTGAGAGACTTGAGGAGCTCAAAGACTACTGGGAACGCTACAAGAAATTTCCGCCCTGGGCAAGGCTGATGCCGGTGATGAGAGTCCACCTCCTCCTGAGGGCTCTTGGCTACACAAAGAAAGCGGTGGCCAAGGCTATTCGGAACCCGGACACGATACAGGATGGGGAGCTGAGGCGCGTGGCGTGGAATGCGGTGCTGAGAGACTACGTTTACTCACCCATAGCGGTCAGGCACCAGTTTGCAAGGGGCAGGCTCGGCGAGAGAATCATACGGGAGTGGCTGGAGGAGAGGGGGATAGAGTACGAAGATGAAAAGGCTCTCAGGAGCAAGTACGGAAAGACCCCAGATTTCCTGCTTTCTGAACCGGTGGAAGTAAATGGAAGCAAACTGTACTGGATAGAGAGCAAGGCGCTGTTTGGCGACCCGAAGACCCACAGGTTCTATGCGAAAAAGCAGTACAATGCCTATCTTGAGCTTTTTGGCCATGGTGCCGTCGTTTACTGGTTTGGCCACGTTTCCGGACTGAGTGAAGAGTTTGACTTACTTTCGGGAGATGTTTTCGGCTCCAGGCACCTCTGGAGCCTCAGGGACATGATCGTTTACACAACGGCAGACGAAAACGAGGCAGAAAGGCTGGCTGAGAAGACAAATGGGGTTATAGTTGATATTTCGGGAAACGAGCAGTTTGAGATAGCCATACCCGAGCTGCACCCTGAAAGGTGTGACGGCAGAAATGCAAATGGCGACTTCATTGAGGGAATGTGCAAGCTGGTGGATCAGTTTTCCTACGGAAGGCTGATTGTTTTTGGAGACGAAAAAGACTGGAAGAGGTGTCACAGGGCTCAGGTCGGAAGGGTTCTGAAAAATATGGGGTTTGAAGTATTTCACCTTTGAATCGTCTCAGCTCTGATCAGGCTGAAGCATGCTGGATGCGAGCTTTATTAGTTCTTCCTTGTCAATATCGCTCATCACGGCAACGATTTTGCCATCCAGTGGGAAAACAACGACCTTGTAGATCTGAAGGTCAGCGTAAACTCCTTTCACACCGTCGATGCTTATCTCCTCTCCCTCGGGCATCTTTCCACCGGGGCTTATTTTGACCAGAATCCCCGTGGTTCCGTTGAAGTACAGCAGCTCCACCTCGGTATCGAACCCGGACTTGGTAACCCTGAGCTGGAGGCTGTGGTTTTCCAGTGGAATGTAAGAGGGCTCTGGTATCTCGAAGCCCGCATACTGGGATGCTGACGCCGTATCGTTGAACATTTCCGTCTCAACAGTCAGCTCAGAGGCTTTGAGAACGTCGTAACCTTCAGGATTGAACTCAAACACGTCTTTAGACAGTTTGACCTCTCTTATATCGTAGAGAACTCTGAGGAGCGGTGTGCCATTCATGTAGTAGCCTATGGAGGTCGGAAACATGCTCTCGGAGAATACTATTTCCAGCGTCACTCCCGACTCCAGCTCTGCACTCAAAACGCTATCAGAAACCTTTGAGAACGTGTAATTTGACTGCAACATCTTCAGGATTTCCCCATAATCATACGTGGGCATTGAAACTTCATCTCCACTGCCATAGACTGCCTGCATCTTCTTTGTATCCACAACCCATGCCGTGGTGCCGTTATAGTAATAAACGCCACCTGCAACCTCCTCGGGCTCCAGATATTCAACTCTGGTCAGGTCAGGTTTCATGAAACTCAGCCTGACACTGAAATTCTGCCCTTTCACGAAATCCTGAATTTTTACTTCTGCCTGATACGACTCAAGACTGTCGTACTTTTCCAGTGCCCTCTTCATCAAGTCTTCTTCCTGCACACAGCCCAGAAAAAGGGCCGAAAGCGTGAGAAATGTCGAAATCATCAGTATCTTTTTCAAACTACCACCATGCTCCTCTTTCAGTTCAAGAAATAAAAAATTTTGCTACCTTTCAGATTTTTGCGGCGTGGGAACGAACTCGACCCCCGGATGCCTCTGCATGAGGGGCTGGGGATACATCTCCATCAGCTCGTAAACTTCTTCAGGCACATTCGTCGAAACATTCAGCCCCAGTTCACGGACGATTTCAACGGTGAGCGGGTAGTCGTGGGTCCATCTGCCCTCTGTAAGGACTTTTGAGACCTCTTCTGCTTTCTCCTCACCCAGCTTGTCCTTCAACAGCTCGAATACGAATGATCTCACCTGATTTATGGCCTTCTCTGCTATATCCGCCATTATGAGCGTTTCATCGTCCACATCCTTCGGGTCCTTTTTTCTGATGGCATTCAGAATTGACGGGGCCGGAAAGTTCATGAGCTGCGGATCAACTGGGCCGAGAACGGCGTGGGGGTCCATTATTATCTCATCAGCCGCCAGTGCTATCAGGGTTCCACCGCTCATGGCGTAGTGGGGCACTATTACTGTGGTCTTCGCAGGGTGGTCTTTCAGGGCTTTCGCAATCTGGGAGGCTGCAAGCACAAGTCCACCGGGAGTGTGGAGAATCAGGTCTATTGGCTTGTCTTTTGGAGTCATTCTTATAGCCCTCAAAACCTGCTCTGAGTCATCGACAGTGATGAAGCGGTAGAAGGGGATGCCGAAAAGCCCGATGCTCTCCTGCCTGTGTATCATGGATATGACGTTGCTGCCCCGCTTTTCACCCAGACTCTTCATAAGAGTCCTCCTTGCTGCCTGAAGCTGCCTGTACTGTATTTGTGGCCCTAACAGCAGATAGAACAGGAGCAGCCACCAGATTAGGCTTCCGAAGAAACCAAAGGGGTCGCCACTCATGGTTTAGTAAAGAGTAACAGATAGTATTAAAATTTTATTT
>CAZHKD010000025.1:0-8974 GCA_964533255.1 uncultured archaeon
ATTTACAGACGAAGAGTACCACATCATGAGACCATAGCTGTCGAAACGGCTTTTAATTACCTTAAACAGGCACGAAAGAGGTTCATCTCAGGAATGTCATTTGCTGAACATCTGGGAAGGGCTCTACACTATTTGCAGGACTACCCTGTTGATCCAACTGAGAATATCTGGATATTCAAATACCGTTCTGACAGAGCTCATGAAGAAAGAGAGGAAGTTCTCAAAAGCATACCTATTGATTTTAGAGCAGTTGAGGAGGCTAAAAAACTCATCTGCCATCCGCATGAGTTCAAGCACAGTTTACAACATAAAACGGGGAAGGACTCCAGAAGAAATTATGAGAGCCTGCTCCTTTCTTACCTCTCTTGCGATAAAGCTTGTTTTTAACCCCAGTAAGCCAGAAAATCTGAAGGAAAAGTACAATCGAGCTTTGTTGATACATCTCGTTGCTGTGATTCTTCCCTGGATCATTGTCGCATTTAACACCAGTTTTGCAGTACTTTCAGCCATCCTGAGTTATATAATCCACAAACTGGATTTTAACTATTCAAAGTGGAAAACTGATTATGAATGGTTCGAGGTGAGGTGAATGAAGGTATACATCACAATCCTCGGCCGCTCCACCTGGGCTCTCATAAACACCTATTATGCGGTTCTCATGGACGGTAGATATCTCCCCGATGTCATCCACATCTTCGCCGAAGATATCTATTCAGAAGAGCTGGAAAAGGCTGCCGAAGGTCTCAGAATCCTCAGCGAGGAATTCGGAATATCCCCAGAGATAAACACCCACGTTGTTCCTGAAGCGGACTTCATCGAAGCGGGCAGAACCATAAGCGACCTGATAAGGAGGCTGAGGGAAGAGAAGAACTTAGATTTCTGGAGAACGCATGGATAGACTGCTACTTAAGAATCCTGGAGATGATAGAAGACTTTGTAAGATGTGCCTATATACCTTATCACTCCCTCACACTACTAACACTCACACTAAAGTAATTCAGGCTTAATATTTCCTTCAGACCCTTTCTGGGCTCCTTAACTTTCTGTTCATCTGCGTACCCTGTCGGAATTAGAGCCTCGAGTCTGTACTCCTTAGGACACTCCAGCAGTTCCGCAACTTCATCTCTGTTAGGTGGTGTGTACGTCAGGCTGGCAATCCCCCTCTCTTCAAGAGCCAAGAGCAGGTAGCCAATGGCAATCCAGACCGACTCCCTCGAGTAGGGGGCCTTTTTGTAGGCGAAGACTGCAATTATGTAGGGAGCATCTGTCAGAAATTGCTTCCGCCAGTTTAATCCCTTGCTTTTAAGCCATTCTGCAAGTTCTCCCCTCACATGGGAGTAAAACTTCCTCTCTCCACTCTCACAGACCTCTCTCAGCTTTTTCTTAAGCGCAGCATCTTCAACCACCAAAAAGTGCCAGGGCTGAGCATTGCTGCCTGATGGCGCCTCTTTCGCAGCATCAATGCATTCGAGAAGGATGCTGATGTCAAACTTTTCGGGCTTGAACCTTCTTATGCTCTTCCTTCTCCTTGCAATTTCACCGATCGCTGAGTGCGAGGCTGAAGGTGATATTGCTGGCGCCATTATTTGCTGTGAGACCTCATCAGGCTTAAGGTTTTCGTCTGGGAGAACTTCTCTGAAAAATTTTTATAGCCTAGACAAAATACTCGGCTTATGAGGCGGTCTCTGCTGCTCATCACACTGTCAGCGGTCCTGTTAATTGCTACTCTTACCCCCGCTTATGCCCAGTTTCTGAACCCCAGTATAGCCAGTATCAAGGCTGTTGCCGTGAAAAGCGGACCGCAGCCTGAGGGAGCCGTCATCAACGTAACCGTAATTGTTACCGAAGGTGATGGGAGGGTTTTTGTTTCAACAACTCCCTACACTGAGATAGACATGCAGGGAAGCGCACAGCTTGCGGCCATAACGGCCTCAGACCTTCTCGGCAAGGATTTCACCAAATACGATTTTTTCTACATAATTGAAGCCGACTCGCCAATTGTGGGCGGCCCGTCTGCTGGGGGTGTTCTTACTGTTGCCACCCTCTCGGCCCTTCTTGGCTTAGAGGTCAACAAAACCGTCTACATGACGGGTATGATTTATCCCGATGGCTTCATAGGGCCCGTGGGCGGAATCCCCTACAAGCTCGAAGCTGCAGCTAAGGACGGGGCTAAGGTGTTTCTGATACCAAAGGGGCAGAGGGTGGTTTACGTTCAGGAAAGCAAGGAAGTCCGGAAAGGGCCCTTTATTTTTGTCACATCTGAAACCAAGCCCGTTGATCTGGTGGAGCTCGGCAGGAAGCTTGGGGTTAAGGTTTATGAAGTGGGAACCGTACAGGAAGCTCTGGCCTTCTACACCGGATACAGGCTTGAGAAGCCAGCAGTTAGCATAAACCTCGTTAAATACTCAGATCTGCTGAAACTTCTTGCAGACAGAATGAAAAAGGATTCCCTCAGCCTTTATGATCGGGTGAAGCCCTACTCCGATCAGATAGCCGATGCAGAGGAGCTGATGAAGAGGGCAGAAGAGGAGTACAGCAAGGGAAATTACTACACGTCCACAAGCCTGTATTTTCAGGCGAAAATAAAGATGAGGTACGTCCAGTACCTGAACACAATCAACGAGGACAATGTTGGTAGTGCTTTCGATGACGTCGAGAAGGAAATTGACGCAATGAAGTCTCAGCTATCTTCAATAAAGAATCTGGGGATTGAGACAATTCAGATTGTGGGTGCGGCACAGGAGAGAGTCAGCGAAGCAGAGAAGTACTTGGAAAATGCCAGAAGGGCAAGGAATTTTGATGATGCCATGTTCAACCTCGCATTTGCGAAGGAGAGGGTCGAAAGTGCAAAGGTCTGGATGTCTCTGCTGAAGACCGTGAAGGAGGATGTACCAATTGATGAGGGGGCTTTGAAGAAGAGAACCCAGTTCTACATGACCCAGGCAGATACCCTCATTGTCTATGCCAACTCCATTGGAGGCTACAGAGATTTGATTAATGAGGCCACAGACAGCCTTGATATGTCCAAAATCCAGTTTGAGGAAGGATTTTACGCCGGGGCTGCATTCTCTGCCATCGACGCCATAACAAAAGCTGCCCTATCCATTGAGCTGATAGGTTATGAGAAGGACATCGATACCAAGGTGAATTCGGCAAGAGAAGCAGCCAATGCAGCACTGTCAGAAGCTGAAAACGTAATCACCCCGGTTCTCCCCATCGCATACTATGAATATGCGGAAAACATCAAAGAACCTCTTCCGAGGCTGTCATTCTACAAGCTTTCTGAAAGACTTTCAAAGCTCATTGTTGCCCTTTCCAGTGTCAATACGAGCGTAAAGCTGACCAAGGTTGACTTTTCAGCTCTTGCGACATCCACTGTAAAGGAGAAGAAAGCCGGGGAAGAGATTCCAGGTCTGAGAGAAGTGGCAGGAGAAGTTGTAAAGGAAATCCCTGGGTTTGAGGCTGTATATGCCGTAACGGCTGCTGCAGCAGTGCTGATAGCCGCTTATGCTAGAAGAAAGTAGCAGAACAGGCCTGCAGAAAAATTTGCCAGAAGATTTACCAATGAATTGGTCAGATATCCTTTTTTCTCCAGCGTTGCACCAAGAACGCTGTCTACGTGAACGCCAGCAAAGGCCGAAAGGATGACAACCCACAGCAGATTGCCATCTATGACTCCGAGGAACATTGCTGAAAGGGCGGTAAGAGCTGCTCCAGCAAGAGCTGCAACCTCGCCAAGGGCCGAAATGCCTCCGCTAACTCCCGGCTTTACGGGTTTCAGGTTGGTTATCAGATACGTCCTTTTGGATATTTTTCCAATTTCACTGGCCATGGTGTCTGCAAGAGCAGAGGCGACACTCGCAACAAAGGCTGCTTTCATGGCATCAAAGCCGTAAAAACCGTAGTTCATGGCGAAGAACAAAGCGGGCAGGCTGTTTCCGAAAACATTAGCATATCCTCTCGCTCCTCCCGCTGGTTCGGCCTCGCCTATGGACAGCTTGTACTGGTACTTGTACTTGGTGGCTGCAGAACCGGCTATGTAAAAGGTTAGGAGAACGACGTAATAGCGTATGTCCGTGAAGAGGATTATAAGCATGCCCACAAGCGTTGCACTCATAAGTCCGCTTTCATCCGCAACCCCACTTCTAACAGCGAGGAAGCTGAGTATGAACGCTGACGAGAAGGCTATAGCGACGTCAGTAAGTGTGACTGAAGGAGAGTATATGTGAAGAGTCATAAGGACTGACGCGACACCGATTACAGAGGCAAGATTTCTGTCGGAGCTGTTCACGCTGTATATCAGCGATACCGTGAGGCCGGCAACAACCGATAGAAAAAGGATTGTTGAGAAAGTGAGGCCGAAAGGGGAGTAGTGTGAATAGTACACAAGGTAGCCGAGAACTGCAATTGATGTCAGAGTCAGCCTTTCAATTCCGCTTCGGGCAAGCTTTGCAAGAGGGAGGGCCGCAAAGGATGAGGAGTAGATGTATGCGGGTACATTTACGAAGCTGGATGACGAAAGCAGCAGCGCTGCAATCAGGACATTGAATACAGAATCGTCCTCATCAACACTGATGAATGACTTTCTTCCCTCAGTTGAAGAATAAATGACAAAGATTATAGCAGTTATGGAAAACAGAAGCTTCTCTTCCAGCAACGGAGAGAGCAGAGGAATCACCATAAGCAGCCATAACCACATCGGCAATTTTTAAGTAGTTTGTATTTTAAAAACCTACCGATGGAACTCATCAGGAGGCTTTATATCAAAAAACTGGAAAGAGAAGTGTTTGCAGGTGTTAAACCCCGGCACATAATGGTGGTTGCCAATGCGGAGGAGTTCAGACAGGGATTTAATGCCTTCAGAAACTTCACCAAGTGGTGCAGCATGCTGGGTGTGAATATGCTAACAATATGTCTCCACGTGAGCGGTGGTGATGGGGTCAGGCACTTGTGCCTGAAAATTCCCGGTAAATTGAGGATTATCACACCTGATGGTGAGGAAAGCGCAGAAAATGAGGCAGAATTCGACTTAACTGTCAACGTCATACTGGGATACGGTGGAAGGGCTGAGCTGCTGGACACTGTCAGGAAAATGGCCGCAAAAGTTAAAGAGGGGAGGCTGAGGGTTGAAGACGTGGACGCAAAAACCCTCGAAAGCTTTTTGAAGATAAGAGAACCTCCAGACCTGATTATAAGGGCTGGGGAGGAAATACCGGACTTCATGATATGGCAGAGCATTTACAGCGAACTGTATTTTACAGACGTCAGATGGGAAAGCTTCAGATATATTGATTTTCTCAGGTGCATTCGTGAGTACCAGAGGAGGGAGAGGAGGTATGGAAAATAGGTATTTGAGGATCGTGAGAGTTATTGCAGATTATCAGTTCGGAAAGGGTGCAGGAAAAGCCCTTTTTCCAGACACCTGCAAGTTCATCCTTTCTCCTTCTTCGGGGAGAATAAGGCAGATAATGGACAGTGGTGTAAGAATTGCCACAATGAAAGCGGAAAGCGGGTGGTTTACCCTCAGCATTGAGGGAGCGAGGCGTTTGAAGAGTGCTTTCCCCTATCCAAAACTGAGGGTTGTGGTGATGAATGACGTTCAGGAGTTCATAAAATCGGGCAAGAACGTGTTCGCCAGGCATGTTGTGGAGGCGGATTCTGAGATAAGAGCCAATGACGAGGTGATAGTTGTGAACGAGAGTGATGAAATTCTCGCAACAGGAAAGGCCGTTCTGTCCGCCTTCGAGATGCTCGAATCCAGCAGAGGTGTGGCTGTTAGCGTCAGGCAGGGGGTTTCAAAGTGAAAGGCGATATTATTCCTGCAAAGAATGGGGTGATTGTCAGGAGCGATGCAATCGTTGACAAAAACCTCAGAGTAAGGGGAAAGGTAATTTCGGGAATATATGCGAACTTCTGGGGAGACGTGGAGGCGGATGAAGTGTATATTGGAAATCTGAGCATTGTAAGGGGCAAAATCACCTGCAAAAAAGCAGTCATTGGCAGAGGAACCAGATTTAACGAGATAGAGGCGGAAGAAAGCGTCGTACTGCTGGGAAAATGCAGAGGCAACAGAGTTTATGCGGGGAAGAGCGTCAAGATAACCGAAGGGTGCGAGATAGGAGAGATAGTATCTCGGGGTCTGATAATAATTGATGGTTCAAGCAAGCTGAACAGAATAGAGGGAAGGAAAATCATCGCCGGCAAATGAGCTGTTTGGCCTCTTCAACCTCGCTTTGCTTTCCAAACACGATTATTCTCATCCCCGGCCTCAGTACAGCCTCTTCAGGTTTAAGGGCTCTGTCCCCGTCTAAAACTGCAACCGGTGTGCAGCATCGAATTTCCGACGCTTTTCTGCCAATGAGCTGAGACTCCTCATCCACCTCAATCGTTGAAAACTGGAGATTCTCATATATCAGGCGCTTTGCAGTTTCCTCACCGAAAATGGTTGAAACTACGATCTGAGCTGAGACGCTGGAGACATCAATAACATAATCGGCTCCAGCAGCATAGAACCTCTCGACGTATGCCGGATTATTGCACCTGGCAACAATCAGGAGGTCCGGCCTCATCTTTCGCAGCAAGAGGGTGGCCATGAGTCCATCGATGTCTTTTGGCAGTGCTATTATGGCGGCATTGAACTCCTCAAGATTCACTCCCTTCCAGAATTCCTCGTTCAGGGCATTCTCCTTTATGAACTCCACGCCCTCCATGTGGGACTCCCTGACATCCACGACGGAAACGTATGCACCTTTGGGTATGAGGAACCTCGCCGCAGTCTTTCCAACATCTCCAAAGCCCAGGATTAGCACCTTCATTTTGTTCACCTGGTCATTGAAAATACCGAGCTGAGCTCCTCTTTGCCGCCTGCAGCCAGCAGTATCATGCCGCCTTCGATGACCAGATCCTCTGGCGGGTTTGGATAAAGTTTGCCATCCGCGCAGACAGCCAGTATTTTTGCACCCGAAATCCTCTCTACATCGCCTATGCGTTTGCCCTCAGCTTTGCTGCTCCTCCCCACGATGAACTCGCTGTAGTATACTCCTCCTGCCACCTCTTTAAGGTCAAGTACTCCTTCAACGCTTTCCAGGACTATTCTGGCAAGGTGGATGCCGGCAATGCTCTTTGGCATAAGAACCTTCTTGGCTCCTGCATAGAGGAAGTACTTTGCGTAGCACGGGTCATCTGCAACAACGTATTTGTCAATATCTATATTTTTCAGAGAAATAAGGGTATCGAGAATTTTCTCGGGGCTTTCCCAGGCCACTATGATGCTCAGAGCCCCCTCAACATTCTCCATGAAAGCGCCATCCATCAGCACAGTCGGAAAGCCCTCTTCCAGAGATTTTTTAGCGTCCTCCTCATTACGCTCCACCACCAGAAACCTAACACCGGAGCGCTCAAGCTCCTTGCAGATGCCCCTGCTGAGCGGGTTGTAGCCGAAGACCACAACGTGGTTCTTCAGCCCCTCGATTTTTCGTGGCACGTACAGCCTGAGCCTCATCTCTGCCCATGGTATGAGGACGTATGGGAAGAGGAAGCCGAAGAGGAAGAATATTCCAGTGAGCATCACCAGTATAGTAAAGATCCTTCCGGGAACTGAATTGAGCACGATGTCGCCGTATCCGACGGTTGTCACGGTGGTTACGACCCAGTAAATACCATCGAAAATCGAGTAATACTCATTCTCGTAGTAAAGCTTCAGAATGACGAAGATTTCGGAGTATATTATCAGAATGATTAAAAAATAGGTTATGGCCAGAAACGTTCTCCGCTTCATCACTGGGGTTTATCCATGAGCTTAATCTTTTTAAGAATTTCGCCTTCCTTGGCGTGGGGGTTTCTGAAGACCGTGTCGTTACCCTTCTCGATCTCTCTTGCTTCATCAGCCAGAATTGCTGCGATGCGCATCATCTCGTGGGCTGAGGCTACAAGCGGGATGTACTTCTCGGGGTCTTTCTCGATGAAGCAGCCCTTCACGTCAATGTCTGCCACCTTCTCTGCGATGAAGTAAGCGGCCATCGCCTTGGCCTTCGCGTAGGGATTGGAGAAGTTTCCGGCGTTGACGGCTCTTTCAGCAGTGATGACAAGCTTCGGCAGTTCCGGCGTCTCACCCTTCTTGACAGCCTCTATCACTCCATCAATTGCCTCCTGTACAAGCCTGAAGGCGCCGGTTGCGGCAAGAACCTTCACAACGTCTGCATTGAAGAGAGCCATTTCTGTTGGATCCAGGAACTCTCTCCTTGCTCCGATCATGGAGTCGGCATTTATGAATATGTAACCGAACCCCTTCTCGGCAATTTCATCCTTCGCCTTCTTTGCGGGGGCGTCGCTGATGACTATTACAGGCTTACCCTCGAAAGCCTCTCTCGCTGCCTTCGGCCCGGGAAGGGCAGCATTTGGGGAGACAACGAGCACAATATCGGGATCAAACTCCTTGAGCTTCTCGGCCACCACAGCATCCTCGGGCTGCATTTTGGCACCGCTTGTGACGACTCTAACCTCGATATCTCCCCTGTCCGCCCTCTCATCCAGAAGGTACTCCACAAGCAAAGCCGTGCCAATTGCACCCATCTTCAAAACGCCTACCTTTACCATCTCACTC
Organism: uncultured archaeon; assembly: GCA_964533255.1. Classification (GTDB taxonomy): domain Archaea; phylum Halobacteriota; class Archaeoglobi; order Archaeoglobales; family Archaeoglobaceae; genus JdFR-37. Next base: position 8,603 of record CAZHKD010000025.1, read on the forward strand.
ACCACATCTGCCTCGGCAAGGTGAAATATAACCGTTTTCTTTTTGTTGGGTTCGGCTGGTGTGGTTTGAGTTTGTTCGGGAAGATTTGGGCTGGTTTAGTGGGTTTTGATAGTTTGAATAGCTTTGACCAGCATCAGGTTGCCGAAACAGGGCAGTAGAAACAAGCCCAGCAGAAATTAGAACGAGCTGTTGGGAAAACAATTAATACCCTCCAAAGTTATGTGCCAGCAATGTCAAAGGTGCTGGTTGTCGATGCGGGTGGCAGAGGTAACGCCATAGCTCACGCCTTCGCAAGGAGCGAGAAGGTAGAGGAGGTCTTTGTTGCGCCAGGGAACGGTGGCAGCAATTTCTTCCCGAAATGCAGGCAGGCCG
>CAZHKD010000025.1:9074-17046 GCA_964533255.1 uncultured archaeon
TTTGTTGCGCCAGGGAACGGTGGCAGCAATTTCTTCCCGAAATGCAGGCAGGCCGAGCTCAACGGAAAGCACATATCGTCCATAAGGGCAATAGACGAAATAACGGCTTTTGCAAAGAAAGAGGAAGTAGATCTGGTTTTTATAGGCCCTGAGGAGCCCCTCAGTCTGGGCATCGTGGACAGGCTGGAGGAAGAGGGAATTCCCGCTGTGGGGCCGAGAAAGGAGGCGACGATTCTGGAAGCAAGCAAGTGCTGGGCGAAGGACTTTCTGGCGAAGATTGGCGTGCCAGTTCCAGAATACTGGAACTTCGATGATGCGGATGAAGCAAAAGCCTTCGTTAGAGACTACTATGCAAACAACCCGGGAAAAAACCTCGTTGTGAAGGCCGATGGGCTTGCAGCCGGCAAGGGTGTGTTTGTGTGCGATTCTGTCGATGAAGCCCTTTATGCTGTTGACGCCATCATGGTTGAAAGGCGCTTTGGCGATGCCGGAAACAGAGTCGACATCGAGGAAAGGCTGTACGGCGTGGAGGTTGCATTCACGGCCATCACCGATGGCAGAACTGTTCTGCCGTTCGGACATGCAAAGGACTACAAGAGGGCCTTCGACCCGGACGACATCGACGGCATGAGGGATTACTACATAGGCACCATGAAGAAGTTCATTACGAGGAGTCAAGCGGAGCAGCTTTTCAGAGAGGGCAGGCTTCTGAATCCCAACACCGGAGGGATGGGAGCTGTTTCGCCTCACCCCTTCATAACTGAAGAGCTGGAGGAGAAGATAATGAAAATGGTGGTTGAGCCCACCGTCAGAAAGTTCAGGGAGCTGGAAGGCAAGACCTTCAGGGGCATCTTCTACCCGGTCATCATGCTTGTGGAGGAAGACGGAGAGTGGATTCCGAAGGTTCTGGAGATAAACGTCAGGGACTGCGACCCTGGGGCAGAGGCGAAGCTTCCGCGCCTTGAAAGCGACATGTTCGACCTTTCGATGGCAATAATCGAAGGCAACCTTTCTGACTACGAGATATCCTTCAGCAGCGACTACTGCGTTGCGGTATGCGCTGTAAGCGGCGCCCTTAAGGGTAGAGAGGGTTTCAAACCCGGTTATCCGGGAGAGCACTACACCAGCCAGCCCATAAACGGGATTGAGGATGCCATGAAGGACGGAGTAATTTACGCCAACGGGATCGCCTGCAACAACGGATGCGTCACAACTGGCGGGAGAGTTCTCACGGTGGTTGGCAGAGGCAGGAGCATTGAGGAAGCCAGACTAAAGGCCTACTCCGCTCTGGAGAAAATAGATTTCCCGGGCATGAGGTATCGCAGAACCATAGGGCTGGATGTCGGAGAATAGGTACGTTGAGGGGACAGCTCTAAAATTTTAAAAAAGCGGCAAATCACCGTTCACTTTTTATTACAACACCGCATATTATGCCTTTCCTGCTCAGGAGCACGCCGCCTGCACTTCTTCCCTGCCTGGATATCTCCGAGACGTTGACTCTCAGAGCATAGCCGTCCGGGCTGAAGGTCAGAAGCTCCTCGTTGCCTTTCACGAATTCCGAAAGCATTACCTCCCCATTCCTAGCCCCAAGCCTGATGTTTATGACTCCCAGAGAACCTCTTGACGTGAGGCGGTACTCGCTGACAGGCGTCCGCTTCGCGTATCCTTTGTCTGTCAGCGTGAGGATGTCTCCATCGTTTGTGATTGTGGTCATGGAAGCGATGCTGTCTCCCTTCCTCAGCCTGATTGCCTTGACACCTCTTGCAGTCCTCCCGTAGCTTGGAACATCCGACAGGCTGAACCTGACAGCCATGCCCTTTCGCGTCGCTATCAGCACCTCGTTCCCCTCCACCAGGCGGACAGAGATAATTTTGCCCGAAGATGCTGCGATACCAGCTCTCTTTGCATTCTCGAACTCCTCTGCCTTTATCCTCTTTATGTGACCGTCTTCCGTCAGTATCAGGAGCTCGGCACTGAAATCAGGTAAGGAGATGGCGGACACGACCCTTTCACCTTCTTCAAGCCCTATGAACTTCCTTATGTGAACGCCTCTCGCAGTCCTGTCCATCTTGGGGATTCTGTATGCTTCAACCCAGTAGCACTTCCTCTCGGTGAAGATCAGCAGTCTGTGCTTGGTGTTGCAGATTGTGAGAACGGCTGGCAGGTCACCATTCTTAATGTTTGCACCAATTACCCCCACACCACCTCTTGACTGCACTCTGAAGGCATCCATGTCTACTCTTTTAATGTATCCGTCTCTGGTAATCACAAGAAGGTTTCGCTCCTCGGCTATAAGCTCTTCGGCTCCAATCTCTGCTTCACCATCCACAATTTCAGTTTTTCTTTCGTCTCCATACTTCTCTTTGATCTCCATCAGTTCTGTGACAATTATGTCATCAATTTTCTTTTCCGAAGCAAGAATTGACTTCAGTTCTGCGATCTTCGCCTTTAGCTCTTCGTACTCCTTCATCAGGGCATCCACTTCGATGCTTGTGAGCTTCTGAAGCCTCATCTGAAGAATTGCGTCAGCCTGCTTTTCCGAGAGGTCGTACGCTTCCATGAGCTTCGTCTTCGCTTCTGACGGTGATGCGGATGCCTTGATGAGCTGGACAACGTTATCAACATCTTCAAGGGCCTTCTTCAACCCTTCTACTATGTGGAGCCTCTCCTCAGCCTTCCTGAGGTCAAAGGCGGTTCTTCTCCTGACAACTTCCCTTCTGTGCTTCACGTATTCTGCTATCATCTCCTTGAGGTTCAGGAGCCTGGGCTCTCCATCAACCAGGGCCAGATTGATCACTCCGAAGGTGTTCTGGAGGGCGGTGTATGAGTAGAGCTTCCTTATCACCACTTCCGCATCCGCATCGTGCTTCAGCTCGACAACGACCCTTATTCCCTCCCTGTCAGATTCGTCCCTTACCGTCCTGACCTCCTCGAGCTTTCCTTCCCTGATGAGCTCCGCAATCTTCTCAACCAGCTTCGCCTTGTTGACCTGATAGGGAACCTCCTTTATGACGACGGCGTTCTTCTCAATCTCAACCCTGCCCCTCACAACGATCCTGCCCTTGCCCGTCAGGTACGCCTCCTCAATCCCCGCTCTGCCGTAAATTATCCCGCCGGTGGGGAAGTCGGGGCCCCTGACGAACCTCATGAGCTCTTCAACGCTTATGTCGGGGTTTCTGATGTAGGCAACGATGGCGTCGCAGACCTCGGCAAGGTTGTGGGGTGGCATGTTTGTGGCCATGCCAACTGCGATGCCGCTCGCTCCGTTTATCAGGAGGTTCGGAATCCTCGCAGGAAGCACGACAGGCTCTTTAAGCGTCGAATCGAAGTTGGGTGCGAAGTCGACAGTCTCCTTGTCTATGTCAGCCAGCATCTCCTCAGCAATCCTGGCAAGCCTCGCTTCGGTGTAACGCATCGCCGCCGCCTCATCGCCGTCTATGCTGCCGAAGTTGCCCTGTCCATCAACAAGCGGGTAACGCATGTTGAAGTCCTGGGCCATTCTGACCAGGGCGTCGTAGACGGCGGTATCGCCGTGTGGGTGGTACTTACCCAGCACGTCTCCCACTATTCTGGCTGACTTTCTGTAGGGTCGGTTGCTGAAAAGGCCCATTTCGTACATCGCATAAAGAATGCGCCGCTGAACGGGCTTTAATCCATCTCTCGCATCTGGCAACGCCCTGCCGACGATAACACTCATGGCATAATCGATATAGGATGTCTTCAGTTCCTCGCTGATTTCCCTCACAAGCTCCATCCTTTCACCTTGGTTCACTTCGGGAGGTGGACATATAAAGGTGTCAGTTCTGGGAGTTGGCTTATGCTGTCATGATGAAAGACTTGCTGTGAAAGACTGCATACTGAATTGAATGAAACAGGAAAATGAAACAAATCAAACAAACCAGAGTTAATCTATCAAACCTTTGCCTTCAATATTCTCTGAACAAACTCCTTTTGCTCCCTTTCAAGCTTCGGCAGTAGTATCTCTATCCCCAGAACCTCTCCATCCTCGTCCAGATCCACGATGATATTTTCAGCTAAAGGCTCCGATTCTGCCACCTTTCCCTCTTTGAATCTGATAAACATCGCATTTACTTCGGGATCAAACTCTACTGAAACCATACCTTCTCAGCCTCTCTTTACCCACTTTTAATGTTGTAACTACAACTATTTCATCGTTTTGTTCTTCATAAATTGCAACGAGATATTTTTCTCCAAATTGCCTGAACGCCGCTTTTCTTCCAAATTTCACGTCAATTACCTCTATCGGGTTCCTGATTACTAACTCAACCTGACTTAAATCTATTTCTCTCTCTTCAGCTCTTTTCAATGCGTGCTCTGAGAATCTGACCATCAGTTCACCTCATTTAGCTCATCCCTTTAGCCCATGGAAGAAACGAAATGAAACAGTGCGAAAATACACTTAAATATCCAGATTTCTCACTTCCTTCGAGTGCTCGATGATGAAGTTCCTCCTTGCTTCCACATCCTCCCCCATCAGCGTCGTGAAGAGCTCCTCCGCCTCCATTGCGTCCTCAATGGTAACCTGCATCATGATTCTGTTCTGGGGGTTCATCGTGGTTTCCCAGAGCTGCTCGGGGTTCATCTCACCCAGACCCTTGTAGCGCTGGATCTCAGCGTTGCCGATTCTCTTAAGCAGATCTTCCAGCTCCCTGTCCGAGTAAACGTAGTACACCTTCTTGCCCTTCTTAACCCTGTAGAGGGGTGGCTGGGCTATGTAGAGGTAGCCGTGCTCGATCAGCGGGCGCATGTAGCGGTAGAAGAAGGTGAGCAGGAGCGTTCTTATGTGGGCTCCGTCAACGTCCGCATCCGTCATGATGATTACCCTGCGGTACCTGGCCTTGTTTATCTCGAAGTCCTTGCCGACTCCAGCCCCTATCGCCGCTATAAGCGCCTTGATCTCCTCGTTTTTCAGAGCTTTCATCATGCCAGACTTCTCGACGTTGATTATCTTCCCCCTGATGGGCAGAACCGCCTGGAAGTTTCTGTCTCTCGCCTGCTTTGCAGAACCGCCTGCTGACTCGCCCTCAACGATGAACAGCTCCCTCTCCTCTGGATTCTTTGATGAGCAGTCAGCCAGCTTCCCGGGGAGCGTCAGGTGAACCTCGTTCTTCCTTCTCACAAGCTCTTTAGCCCTTCTAGCAGCCTCTCTGGCTTTCATGGAAAGCAAGCACTTCTCGATTACCTTCATCGCCTCATTGGGGTGCTTTTCGAGCCATCCCAGCATTTCCGAGTACACGATTGACTCAACGATCTTCCTGACGTTGGAGTTTGTGAGCTTCGTCTTGGTCTGCCCCTCAAATTGCGGTTCGGGGACCTTGACTGAAACAACGGCTGTGAGACCCTCCCTTATGTCCGCTCCCGTTATTGGCCTGTACTTCCTCACGTTTTTCTTCCCGTATTCGTTGATTGCCCTTGTAAGGCCGGCTCTGAAGCCGATGAGATGAGTACCGCCCTCCACGTTGTTTATGTTGTTTGCGTAGGCGAAGATGTTCTCGTACTCCGTTTCCGTGAACTGAAGGGCAATCTCCACCTTCACGTCGTCCTTCTCACCCTGGAAGTATATGACGTCGTGAATCTTGGGCCTGTTTCGATTGACGTGCCTGACGAACTCCTTTATGCCCTCTTCGCTGTAAAACACCTCCTCTTTTCCGGTTCTTTCGTCAATCAGTCTGATTTTAAGCCCTTTTGTAAGGTACGCAAGCTCCTTCAGCCTCTGGGCGACGATATCGTACCTGAATTCAGTGGTTTCAAAAATCTCCTCGTCGGGCTTGAACCTGATGAGGGTGCCGGTTTCCCGGGTTGAGCCTGTTATTTCCAGCCCAGATACAGCTTTACCCTTCTCAAAGCGCATGTGGTGTATCCTACCGTTTCTCTTAACCCAGACCTCAAGCCATTCTGAAAGGGCGTTCACCACTGAAACGCCGACGCCGTGTAAACCACCGGCTACCTTGTAAGCTTTATTGCTGAACTTTCCGCCTGCATGGAGCTTTGTAAGAACGACTTCAACAGCCGGCTTCCCGAGCCTGTGCATCTCCGTCGGGATACCCCTGCCGTTGTCCTCAACGCTTGCCGAGCCGTCCCTGTGAAGTCTGACAGTTATCGTGTCGCAGTACCCGGCCATGGCCTCGTCAATGCTGTTGTCCACCACCTCCCAGAGAAGGTGATGGAGTCCTCTAATACCAGTGCCGCCAACATACATTCCGGGCCTCTTTCTTACAGCCTCCAGGTCTCCCAGAACCTCTATCTGGTCTGCTGTGTACTCCATTTGGACACCCCTTTTCGCTCTTCACGAGAGAAAATTAAGATGGTTTATTTATGACGTCCTAGAAAATAAAGCTTTCCTCTATTTCGGGTATTTAAAACCCGAATGGTGACCTCTCTCAGGCATAGAAAACTTTAAATACCCGAATTTGACGAAAGAAGAAAAATCGTGATAGATTTTACCGATTAATCGTGGAAAATTATTTATTTAGTGGTGCGCAAAATAATCTCATGCTGGGGGTGGAAGGGAAATCAATTACGGAAGTTGAGGGCGGCGAAGTGAACAGAATCTGGTTGAAAAGCTATGATTCACATGTGAAACCGGAACTTGACTATCCTGAAGTGCCCCTTTTCAGAATTCTTGAGGATTCTGCAAGAAAATATCCAGAAAAGGTGGCCTTGGATTTCATTGGCAGAACGATAACTTACAAAGAAGTTGATGAACTCTCTGACAGGATTGCGGGATTTCTGAAGAGCACAGGCGTGAAAAATGGAGATAAGGTCATAGTTGACCTGCCAAATACTCCCCACTACGTCATCTCATACTACGGGATACTGAAGGCTGGTGGAGTGGTTGTGCAGTGCAATCCCCTTTACACCGAAAGAGAGCTCAGGCACATTGCCGAAAACAGCGAGGCTAGAATTGCTTTCGTCGTGGAGAATGCATATCCAAACATCAGGCCCCTCTTGGAGGAGGGGCTGGTCGAGAAGGTAATAGTATGCAGAATTGAGGATTATCTGCCCGGACTGCTGTCCCTCCTGTACAGATTGAAAAAGGAGAAGGTAGATATCGAGGCGGGCAGTGGCGTTATCTTCTGGAAAGAGGCCGTATCTCATCCACCTTCCAAGGAGAGGCCCAATGTGAATCCGAAAGAGGATGTGGCAGTGTTTCAGTACACAGGCGGCACAACAGGGCTGCCCAAAGCTGTGATGCTGACCCACTTCAATCTTGTCGCAAACGCCATGCATGTCGTGTCCTGGCTTCCGGATGCCAGCGAGAATGACGTATTTCTTGGAGCCCTGCCCTACTTCCACGTTTACGGCATGACGACCTCCATGAACGCTCCAATCATGCTTGGGTGCAAGATAGTCCTGATACCTGATCCAAGAGACATTCCGAGGATCTTGAAGTCAATCCAGAAGCACCGGGTGACGGTGTTCTGCGGTGTGCCGACGCTGTTCAACGCAATTAACCAGCATCCCGACACGCCAAAATACGACCTCAGAAGCATCAGAGCCTGCATAAGCGGTTCAGCACCACTGCCGATAGAGGCGAAGAGGGAGTTTGAGCGCATAACAGGCGGGAAGCTTGTTGAAGGCTACGGCCTGAGCGAGACATCACCGGTAACGCATGCAAATCCCATAAATGGTGTGAATAAAGAGGGAAGCATAGGCGTACCGTTCCCTGACACCGTTGCAGTTGTCGTGGATGAGGAGGGCAGGATTCTGCCCATCGGAGAAGTGGGAGAGCTGGCCATAAAGGGCCCGCAGGTGATGAAGGGCTACTACAGGATGGATGAGGAGACAAGGAAGGTTCTTGTGAACGGGTGGCTGCTGACAGGCGACATGGCGAGAATGGATGAAGACGGATACTTCTTCATCGTTGACCGGAAAAAGGATGTCATCATAGCGGGCGGCTACAACATCTACCCGAGAGAGGTTGAGGAGGTGCTGTACGAGCACCCAGCAG
>CAZHKD010000026.1:0-7709 GCA_964533255.1 uncultured archaeon
AACTTCAGCCCATGGAGCTTCTGGCGGAACTGATCACACTCCTGCTAATAGCATGCGGCGTTGGTGTTGCCGTCAAGTATATTCGTGTGCCCTACACCATAGCCCTCGTCCTTGTCGGGTTGCTGGTTGGTCTGACAGGCATATTTCCAGAGATACAGCTCACAGAAGACGTCGTCTTCACCCTCATACTTCCTCCCCTCCTCTTCGAAGGCGCACTGGCCATGGACATAAGGCATCTGAGGAACAACATAAAACCCATCTTGACCCTCGCAACCGCCGGTCTGCTTCTCACGATTCTTGTAACGGGCTACATCACAAGCATGATGGGCATACCCCTGCTTCTGGCCCTCATCTTCGCAGCCATGGCTTCCCCGACCGATCCGGTGTCTGTGCTGGCAACTTTCAGAAAGCTCGGGGCCCCAAAGAGGCTAACAACGCTCATAGAGGGAGAGAGCATAATCAATGACGGCACAGCCGTTGTAATCTTCTCCATTTTGCTGGAGATGCTGAGAGGCGACGTCAGCCTGCTGAGGGGCTTTGCAGAGTTCCTGCTGGTCTTCGCTGGTGGGGCAGCAGTGGGCTTTGTTGTGGGCTACGCAGCCTACAGAATCCTCTCCTACATCGACGACCCCCTGATTGAGGTTACCATAACCCTCATTCTGGCTTTCGGAACCTTTCTGGTTGCAGAGCAGCTTGGAGTTTCCGGCGTTATAGCTGTGGTTGCTGCCGGCCTCATAATCGGCAATTACGGAACGGAGTTCTCCATGTCTCCATCCACCCGCCTCACTCTCATCAACTTCTGGAGCGCTGTGGTCTTTCTGGTGAACTCCCTGGTCTTCATACTCATAGGAATCGACACCCACATCTTCGAGCTTGTGAAGTACTGGAATTACGTAGCCGTAGCGATTCCAGCAGTGTTAATCGGAAGGGCTGTTGCGGTCTACCCAGTTCTGACGGCTTTCAGAGTGAAGCCCTCATGGCAGCACGTTGCCTTCTGGGGAGGTCTGCATGGCACAATTCCCGTGGCTTTGGCTCTCAGCCTGGAAACGCCCATGAGGGACGTTCTGTCGGCCATGGTTTTTGGAGTTGTCATTTTTTCCCTGGTAATTCAGGGATTGAGCCTGGATTACTTCGCAAGAAGACACTTCAGGAAGGATGAGCGAAGGGAGAGGTATGAGGAGGTCAGAGCGAGGCTCTACGGGATAAGCAGGAGTGTTGAAGAGGTGAAGGAGCTGGCGAAGCGGGGAGAGCTGGATCAGAGCGTGGCAGAAAGCATTGCGAAGGAGCTTGAGAGCGCTGCGAAGGAGCTCAGGGACAGGATTGCTGACATCCTCAATGACGAGGAGCTCAGGCTGGAAGAATACCGGAAGGCCTGGAACAACGTGCTGGAAGTCCAGAAGAGTGCAGTTTTTGAGCTTCTACGCAGGGGAATCATCAGCGAAGAGGTGGCGGAGAAGCTCGTCAGGGAGATAGACGAGCAGAGGGTTCAGGAAGTTGATTGATAATGAATTGAAGCCCAATTAATGGTTTAGCAAAACTCATTCTATTTTACACCAATTTTCACCAAAAAAGATTTATTGGGAGTACGTCATTTCTTACCTCACAAGTGATGATTATGGAGCCAGTAATACTTGATACTACCCTCCGGGATGGAGAGCAGACGCCAGGAGTATCGCTGAGCGTCGATCAGAAAGTTATGATAGCCGAAGCTCTGGACAGGCTGGGAGTGGACATAATCGAAGCCGGAACGGCCATCTCTTCGGAAGGAGAGTTCGAGGCCATAAAGGCAATCTCCCAGGCTGGATTGAAGGCGGAAATCTGCAGCTTCGGCAGGATAAAGAAGGAGGATATTGATGCTGCCGCTGATGCAGGAGCAGATTCAATCTTCATGGTAGCTCCATCTTCTGACATCCACATCTCCGCCAAGTTTCCCGGCAGAAAGAGGGAGGACGTAATAGAGATGTCCGTTGAGGCCATAGAGTACGCCAGGGAGAGGGGACTCATAGTGGAGTTCGGAGGGGAGGATGCTTCAAGGGCAGACTTCAGCTTCCTGATGGAGCTTTACAGGGCTGCTGTGGATGCCAAGGCCGACAGGCTTACCTTCACCGACACCGTCGGAGTGTTCACTCCCGACAGGGCCATGGAGACCATGAAGAAGATCAAAGCCGAATTCAAGCTGCCTCTCGCTTTCCACGGCCACGACGACTTCGGGCTGGCAACAGCAAACACCATATTCGCCATAAGGGGAGGCGCTGACGAGGTACACGTTGCCGTGAACGGGCTTGGGGAAAGAGCTGGAAACGCGGCGCTGGAAGAGGTGGTCATGGCTCTTGAGTTCCTTTACGGCATAAAGACGAAGGTGAACAAGCAGGCAATCTATCCAACATCTCAGCTGGTGGAGAAGCTGACACGCATAGTTGTGCCGCCAAACAAGCCGATAGTCGGAGATAACGCCTTCACCCACGAAAGCGGAATCCACACCTCCGCCCTGCTTAGAGACACCACCACCTACGAGCCCATATCTCCTGAAATCATAGGCAGGAAGAGGCAGCTGGTTCTCGGCAAGCACGCCGGAAGAGCGAGCGTTGAGGCGATAATGAAGGAGTTTGGCTACAAAGCCAGCAGGGAGCAGCTGAAGGAGATACTTTCAAGGGTTAAGGAGATCGGCGATAGAGGAAAGAGGGTGACGGATGCTGATGTGAGAGCCATCATCGAAACCGTGCTGCAAATCAGACATGAGAAGAGGATAAAGCTTCTGGACCTCTCCATCGTCAGCGGTGCAAACATAACGCCCACAGCAAGCGTCAAGCTGCAGATCAATGGCAAGGAGGTTGTTGAGGCTGCTGTAGGCCTCGGGCCAGTTGATGCGGCCATAAACGCCATAAAGAAAGCGATTTCGGAATATGCGGACATAGAGCTGGTAAGCTATCATGTAGATGCCATAACGGGCGGCACTGACGCTCTTGTGGATGTGGTTGTTCAGCTCAGGAGGGGGGACAAGATAGTCACAGCCAGAGGGGCGAGAACGGACATTATAATGGCATCCGTGGAGGCTTTTCTTGAGGGTCTGAACATGCTTATTTAATTCTTTGGCTTTTTACATTGGCCTATCTCAGACGCTTCTTCATTTTCATCTTCTCTTGCAGAGTGGCATTTGGTATTCGTGCATCCCAGCAAAACCACTGCTGCACAATTTAGTAAGGGACTATTCGGGTTGTTCAGGGTGAAATGACCTCCGGGATATGACAGTGAACCCACAACAAATACACAATAACCAAAAATTATTTAAATTATCCAGTGGATGCTGCGTCAATGTATATTACACATCAGGCTGGAAAAGAAAGAACGCTGCTTCTTTTGCCTGTACCTGTAGTAATTTGCTGATCTACTCTGTCGTAGGTGGTTTTGTGAAGAGGTGGGTTTTATGAGGGCTGCTGACGCCATTGTCAAGGCTTTGGAAAAGGAGGGTGTTAAACACATATTCGGCATACCCGGAGGAGCCATAATCGAGGTGTACGATGCGCTGTTCGACTCGGGAATAAGGCACATACTCACAAGGCACGAGCAGGCTGCCGTTCACGCTGCCGACGGGTACGCAAGAGCAACTGGAAAGACGGGTGTCGCTTTCGCAACCTCCGGGCCTGGAGCAACCAACACGGTTACGGGCATCGCAACGGCCTACATGGATTCCTCGCCCGTCGTGGTCATGACGGGACAGGTTGCCAGAAGCCTGATAGGCAACGACGCCTTTCAGGAAGCGGACATCGCCGGCATAACCATGCCGATAACCAAGCACAATTACCTGGTGACGGATGAAAAGCAGCTTCTGAAGATAATCAAGGAGGCCTTCCACATAGCCTCCACAGGCAGACCCGGGCCCGTGCTGATAGACCTTCCGAAAGATGTTACGCTTGCGGACATCGAGTTTGACTATCCCGAGAAAGTCGAGCTCGTGGGCTACAAGCCAAAGTACGTCGGCCACCCAAGGCAGATTAAGAGGGCAGCAGAGCTCATCATGCAGGCTGAGAGGCCGGTTATAATGGCGGGGGGCGGCGTCATACTTTCAAACGCAAGCGAAGAGCTCACAAAGCTTGCAGAGACGATCCCTGCCTACGTGGTGACGAGCCTGATGGGGAAGGGAGCAATTCCTGAAACCCATCCCCTCGCTCTTGGCTTCGTCGGCATGCACGGGGCGAAGTACGCAAACTACGCCGTTCAGGAGTCCGACCTCATCATAGCTGTCGGGATACGTTTCTCTGACCGAACCACCGGCAGGCTGTCCAGCTTCGCCCCCTACGCCAAAATAATCCACATCGACGTTGACCCGGCGGAGATAGGCAAGAACGTCAGGGTTGACGTTCCAATTGTCGGCGATGCAAAGCTGGTGCTGAGGGAGCTCATAAGGTATATCCAGTACAGGCAGCGGAAGGAGTGGGAGGATAAGGTTGAGGGCTGGAGGAAAGCGCATCCTCTGAGATACAGGAAGGATGACGAGAGGGTGAAGCCCCAGCACGTCATCGAAACCGTTTACGAGCTTCAGCCCGATGCCATAGTCACGACTGAGGTTGGGCAGAACCAGATGTGGGCCGCCCAGTACTTCAAGGTCCGCTACCCACGCCAGTTCATAACCAGCGGCGGGCTTGGCACCATGGGCTTCGGCTTTCCGGCGGCGATGGGAGCCAAAGTTGCCTTCCCGGAGAAGACAGTTGTTGACATAGCCGGAGATGGAAGCTTTCTCATGAACATCCAGGAGCTCGCCACCTGCGTGGACTTTGGCATAGCTGTTAAGGTCGTCATCCTCAACAACATGTTTCTGGGAATGGTCAGGCAGTGGCAGGAGCTTTTCTACGATGAGCGCTATTCAGCCACATGCCTGAGATGCAAGGAGATGAGCTTCGAGAAGATTGCGGAGGGCTTTGGTGCAATAGGCATGACTGTTGAAAGACCCAGCGAGGTTGAAGAGACGCTAAAGGAGGCCTTTGAGATTGACGACGCCCCCGTCATCATGGACTTCAGGGTTGACAGGCTTGAAAACGTCTATCCAATGGTTCCGGCAGGAGCAGCGCTGAATGAGATTATTGACAGGGAGGTGTGATTATGCGCCACACGATAGCTGTGCTGGTTGAGAACAAGCCGGGCGTGCTGGCAAGGGTTGCTGGCCTTTTCAGGCGGAGGGGCTTCAACATCGAGAGCTTAGCTGTCGGGACAACTGAAAGGGAGGATCTTTCAAGAATGACCATAGTCGTGAGCGGTGACGACTTCGTGCTGGAGCAGGTAATGAAGCAGCTCAACAAGCTCATCGAGGTGATTAAAGTTAGTGATGTCAGCAAGAACAGCGTGGAGAGAGAGCTCGCTTTAATTAAGGTTGCTGCCAACCCCCAGAACAGGGGCGAGATAATCGAGATTGCCAGCATCTTCAGGGGTAGGATAGTTGATGTGGCAAGGGACAGCTTCGTCATCGAAATAACGGGAGATGAGGACAAGATTAACGCATTCATCGACCTCATGAGACAGTACGGCATAAAGGAAGTTGCGAGAACGGGGAAGATTTCCATGCAGAGGGGCTCAAAATCTCTGCAGGTTTAGCTTTGGGTTTTACAGAATCGTTTATTTTACTTTTTATCCCACCCAACCGACCCCACCGCCTTCCCGGAGTCTCAGAAAATTAATTTAGAACAGATAAATAAAATTAGACGAGCTTTTTGAGCTGCTCCTCCTTCTCCTCATAAAACTCCCGGATGTCCTTCCTTTCGTTCTCATCAGGAGTCCTTGCAAAAAACAACTCTATAAAAGCCCAGTAGTACCCGTAAAGCAGGCCTTTCAGAAAGCTCTCATCTTTCTCCAGCAGGAGCTCGTTATCGTTCTCAAGTATCTCGATTACCTTGTTCAGCTTTCTCTCAAGAAGCGAGTCCACATTTATCACCCCAGCAGGTGTATGTTGCCTATGTTCACATTCCTTAAATGCTTTTTCGCTGCTTTATAGCATTCAAGTACCTGCTCCCTTGGAGTTACCGGCAAATCCCTGAGCCTGTAATCGGGGTGGAAGACTAGCAACGAGTAGGGGATGTTCTCGTCAAGGCTCGCCATGAAGGAGGCTATGCCCTCCACCTCCTCAGCGTCCACGTAGTAGGGGACGAGCAGCGTAGTGGCAGACAGCACCTCAGGATACCTCTCGAAGATATCCTCAAAGTTTTTGTGGACTGGCCTGTTGCTTCTCCCAGTCAGGATAAGGTGTAAAGCCTCATTCCACGCCTTCAGATCGAACTTAACCGTTCCTCCGCTCTCGCTGCTGAGCTCTGCCGCCTTCAAAGCCAGCTTCGTGTTTCCCGCCCCGTTCCACTCCCAGCATATCATGACGTCGCTTCTCTTCTCCAGCACAAGCCTGCTGAAGTTCAGCGCGAAACCCATCTGGGGCTCCGGAGAGCCGCCGAAGTGGCAGATGCACTTCACTGTTTCATCCATCACCGCTCTCTTCACCATCTCATCAACGGTTGCTGCAGGAGCCCTCTTAACGTGCTTGTGCTGCCAGTTCTGGCAGTAGAGGCAGTCGAAGTTGCAGCCGTAGTAGAAGACTGCCAGGTTGTAGCCAAACATGCTGCTCCCTCTGCAGAACCATGCGTTGCAGCAGTTCGTTGGCAGAGGGTCTTTGTAGGCGTGCAGCAAAGCCCTTTTCGTGGTTGAGCGGGAAATAACCTTGTCATCCTTCATGAATCGAATTCCGCAGAGCCCTTCGTCCTGTATCCTGCACCGGTTGGAGCAGAGGTTGCAGTCTCCTCCGCCGATAAGCTCCATACCTCGATGCAGCGACTCAGCTACTTCAGCACGGCTTTTTGCACAGCCCGGACATACAGGTATGGTTTCTGATGGCCTTGGCCTGTTGCATGTGATGCACTGGAGAGCCACAAAAATAGTTGGAGGGAATGTAAAAAGTTTATTCTCCGTTGCCTGCATGGCTTTGCGAAGGGGCAGAGTGGCGTAAGACAGGCGGTAAAGCACCTTCACGCCCCTCTTTCCTGACCTTTGAGCCTTGATGATAAAGTTTATAAAATTGTAAACAAATTGATTACCATGCAGGACGTCATCAGTATACGCATCCCGAAGGAGTTGAAGAAAAAGATGAAAGAGTACGATATAAACTGGAAGGACTACCTGATTGAAGCTATAGAGGATAAAATAAAGCAGTTCGAGGCCGAAAAAATACTTGAGGAACTGGAGGACATGAACAGGGAACTGAAGCCATCAGAAATCCCAAGCTGGAAGCTTGTGAGGGAGGATAGAGATGCCGGTCATTGACTCCTCCGTATTTGCCGGAGTGATCGTCAGGGATGAGTTCTACGATGATTGCAGGAAATACATGACTTCCAGGAAGGCAACCCTCGATCTGGCATTTGCAGAGGCCGGAAATGTGCTGTGGAAGCACATAAAGATGGGGCGGATTGCTGCAGAGGAAGCTGCTGACAGGGCTGTTCTGCTGAAAAAGCTGATAAACACGTCTAAGGTCTTCAGGGCAGAGGATTGTTTGGTTGAGTCTGTAAAGCTTGCAGTGGATTACGGCGTAACGGTCTATGACGCGCTCTTCATCGTTCTGGCAATGAAGCTGAATGACAGGCTTGTGACAACCGACAGAGGATTGTACGATAAGGTGAAGGGAACAGAATTGGAAAGATTCGTTGAGTGCATTGGATACGGTTGAAGGCCAGCTGAACCGG
>CAZHKD010000026.1:7809-16885 GCA_964533255.1 uncultured archaeon
GAACCGGGCTTTGGCATCATTTTGCGAGCTGACTTTCAGGGAATTTTTGCAGGCTGAAAAATAATTTGCACGTTCATCTACACATCGATCACGAACTTCCAGTCCCTCTCCACGATGGGTGGCGAGTCCTTCACAGCATTTCTGGAGATGAAGCGCAGGTGCTCTGGCTCCCTCAGCCTCCTCAGGTTCACCAGAATACAGCCTGGGATTTTGACAGGAAAGCCGGTTCTCTCCTGCACCTCAGCGGCTTTAGCAACGAACTCGTACATGCTCTCTGCTCTCTCGAAATCAAAGCCCAAGGCAGCCAGGTCATCCATGTTCTGTCTGTAAACGGAGCAGGGCTGGAAGAACATCTCCTTCATACCGTATTCTGAGGCGATTTTTGCTATGCCCTCTATTTCCCTGTCATTTATCCCCGGCAGGTAGATGGTTCTGACGATGCCGTATATGTCAGTCTCGCCCAGAAGCTTTATTGCCTCTATAACCCTGTCGAAGAAGTTCCCACCGGTTATTGTTGCGTAATTAGCGGCGTTATCCGAATCCAGGCTCACCATGACCAGATTTACCCTGTCCTCGAGAAGTGGTAATGCTTCTTTCAGAAACACTCCATTTGTCTGGATGTCGATTCTTATGTCCCCAAACATCTCTTTAAGCCTGTCTATCACGTATGCAACCTTTTCGGGGTACAGGAGAGGCTCACCGAACTGGGAAATTGTTACGGACTTCACGTTTTCGGTATCGCCATAAAAGCCGGGTTTCGGGGCAACGTTAGACAGAACAGCCGGGCGGGAGTAGCAGAAAACGCAGTTCAGGTTGCATCTGTGGGTGATTTCGTAAGTGGGGTGATGTTTGGGGTTTGATATGCTCTCATCTATCCCCTGGCAATGAATGCAGTGTCTTACGAACTCCACCTTTTTTATGTAGTCCCAAACCTCCTGGACACCCCAGACATCTTCAGTGTCCCAGACCCCCATCACAGCAGGGTGAATGTGTGGGTATAAAAATTTTGGCCGATGCCATCGGATTATTTTGTCTTTCTTTTTCTCCGACCGTCTTGGGTTTTCGCATCTTTTTACAGCTCCGGAAATGCCGGAAGCTGCAAAGAAACGTTTGACGATGAAATTCTTCTTATCAAAGTGCGCATGAAATTATCAGAGAATCTGAACTGCCCAGCATTAACAAGAGCTGTACATGGCTCAGTTCCGAAAATAGTGTGACCTCTAACAGAAGCTGCAAAAAGGCTCTCATCTCTTCCTACCACAAATGACGCGAAGCTGAGCTCATCGAGAATCGACGGCGAGCAGATCATGGCGTTATCCGTTCCAATCATCCAGTTGGAGTATTCTGCCAGGATATCGTAATTTTCCTTGTTTTCCAGGCCGAAAAAGAAGTTGGAGCGAATACATGAAACAATGGGTATCCCCTCATCCATCGCTCTCCTGAGCTGATCTTTTACTGCCCGATTCATGTGAATGAGCAAATCGGGTTCCAGGCTTAGAGCATCCTCCACATCCTCGTCATCCCTCTCTCCTGCATGGATTGCAAAGATTAGCCCTTCTCGCTTGGCAAAGCTTCTGAGCTCTTCCATAAATTCAGCATCGTGATCCCTGACGCTGCTGAGAGCGAAACCCCTGACCTTCCCGGCAATTTTCCTGGCTTCATCAACACTGCCCGGCCTTGCCAGAGGTATGACGCCATCAACTCCAGAAGCCTCAAGAACTCTCAACGCCTCCTCTCCACCCTCTCTGAACTCAAGAAAATGAGATGTGTCCTTCAAATCAATTGCCACTTTCAGAGCTGTGGGGATCTCACGAAACCTATGCGAAATCACTCTGAATTTGTAACCTCCAGGCCCCACCATTTCATCCAGCATCATGCGTGGCGGGTCAAGCACTACCGAGTCGTTGAGGTGGACGTGAGCGTTGAAGAATGTGGGGAAAGCGATATACTCGGGCTGAAGCTTCATTTCATCAAAATGCCTGCCAGTCTCAGACAGCTCTCCTGTAAAGACACCTTCCGGCGTAACCAGAGCAACCCTGTAACCCATGGTTAAAGTTAAATATTGGTGGCAATAAATCTTTGCACATGGCAAAGAAAAAGAAGGATAGCTCGCCTCCACTGATGTCCTCTGCCGGAATAATGAGGTACTTTGAGGAGGAAAAGACCCAGATAAAAATCAGCCCAAAGGCCATACTGGCTTTCGGATTTCTGAGCGGATTTCTGATAATTATTCTGAACGCGTACTATGGGCTCTGGCCGTAAGCTCGAGATAATCTTTGCAGGAAGGTCAAACGTAGGCAAATCCACCCTTTTCTCCAGACTTTTTGGCGTTGATGTCAGAAAGGGCAGAAGGCCGGGCACAACCATCAGGCCCAACTTTGTGGAGTACAGGGATCTTGTGATTACAGACCTACCGGGCTTTGGATACATCTCGGGAGTTGACAGGGAGTTCAATGAGAGGGTTAAAGACTTCATAGTCCACTACATCGAGCGGAACGCGGGCAGGATAATCTCCGCTGTGCAGGTTGTGGACGGCAAATCCTTCATAGAGGTTGTGGACAGGTGGGAAAGGAGAGGATACATCCCCATAGATGTTGAGATGTTTGAATTCCTCAATGAATTCGAATTCGAAGTTTTCTTGGCAGTAAACAAAATGGACAGGATCGACAACCCCACAAGAACCCTGAATGAAATCGTCGACAGGCTTGGCATGATTCCCCCATGGACTCTTTGGAAGCACAGAGTATTCCCAGTTTCAGCCAAAAAAGGAGAGGTTCTTCCTCTAAAAAAGGCTTTAATGGACGTTTTGATCAAAGCCGGGAGGAGCGACCTATTGAAAGTATTCAAATAATATTTAGATAATCCATAAATTCATTAATATACGTTAGAACTGAATCTACAAAAGGGTTTAATAGGAAGGAAACAAAGTATTTAGCGAGTGATACCATGAGGCGGTTTAACTGGAGACTTTTCAGGAGAAAGGGAATGTCAAAGGAGAGAAGCATGGAAGAAAAACTTCTTTCTAGGAATGTGGAGGATATAAAGGAAGAAATGAAGACGAAGGGAGGGGGTCAGGATCTCAAGCAGGTGGCAAAAGAACTCCTGCCAGAAGAAGATTGAGCTCAGAATCAAGTTTTTGGGTTTTCAGAAGAAGGAAGAAGTTCTGCAGGTTGACGAAGGAAAGACGTATGAGGATGTTTTGAAAGAGCTCGGCATCAATCCCGAAACGGTGGTTGTGGTAAAGGAGGGACTTCCTGTCCCTTCGGACGAGCAGGTGGAGGAGGGCGAGGTAAAGGTTTTGAGGGTGATTTCTGGTGGATGAAGCCTATTTTCGCTTCGGATGTTAGAATTTGCCAACAAATCTATAAAATTACAAAAATTTAACTAATAAATAGTAAATGAAGCGACTCTAGAAAATTCAAAATTTACTTAACAAGGGCAATCTCGATTGTGGATACGTTTACACTCCTTCCCTCGCTTTCAAGCTCTTCCGTGTCGATCTTTATGCCCTTGATGCTCAGGTTCGGCATGAACCTGTTTCTCAGAATCTCTGCCACATCCACTGCTCTGCTGATTGCCCTACCCCTCGCCTTTATTGTGACCTCTCCTGCACCCTCATTCAGCTGCGTCAGAGCAGCAAGGACGTAGTTCATCACAGGCTTGTTTCCGACAAAGACCACATGTTCCTCTGCCATGTCATCACCCTCACTGGCGTATGAGGACGGCTATTTAAATCTTGCTCAAAAGATAGACAAAATCTTTAAACCGTCGTAAATTGAGTTGTGGTTGTGAAGATGAGAATACTGCCTTGGATATTGTTGATCGTCGTTGTGCTGTCCACGGGAGAGGCGATGGCTCAGGTTACTGTTTCCCTGAACGCAGAATATGTAATTCTGAGTCCGGAACTCACCAAAGACATTTTCACCCTCAGATTCAAGAATATAAACGAATCCTCGCCTGTCAGACTCCACATCGTTCTCCCCCCTCTGCCGGTTTACGGAGAGTACGTGATCAATGACAGACCTTCCGGATACTTCAGTTATGAGGTTGTGGAGGACAACGGCCGCAAGTTCGTTGTTATAACCATCGACAAAACACTGTCGCCTTCTGAGACCTACCACCTTATAATCCAGAGGGAGATTCCCAATGCTCTGGACAAGCTTGACAGTGGGCATTACAGGTTTACTGCCATGGAGTACCCAGAAGCGTTTATAAGAAACGGAATTAGTGTTGACAGCGTAAGAATTTCGCTGAAGTTCCCGGAGAAGTTCTTCCACGCCTACAGGATAATGTCTGTAAGCTCGAACTCCAGAATCTACTACAACTCTCTGAACAGTGTCAGCGAGGTTGAATGGAGGTTCATCACTCCACGGAATCAGGTGTTCGCTTACGTTGAATTCGGGGAAATAATTAACTTTTTCACACTGAACATCGTCGGAGCCAGTCTTACTGCCGTTGCCTTCTTCGGTCTGCTTTTCCTGTCCTACAGGACGGAAAAGAAATACCAGAAAATGGGAATAGTCTCCAGCACCCCCTGGAGTGGAGAAATCGTTGCCAGAATGAAGGAAATGTTCAAGAACGCGAAAGAGGAAGTTCTTATTACGTCTCCGCACATATACTACACCGACTGGCTTACCGCTGAGCTGAAGCCCCTGATTGACAGGGGCGTGAGGGTCAGGATCATTACCTGGCCCAGTTTTGAGCGGAGACAGTTCAAGAGCGTTGAAGAGGTTTATGAGGATAAGAAGCAGTACTTCACCCTGAAGAGGTTTCTGGAGATGTTTCCCGAGGGAACCGTGAAGCTGAACGACAATATACATGCGAAGCTCGTGATAGTTGATGGCAGGGAAATTTTCCTCACCACGGCCAACCTTACCCAGACGGGGCTATTCGAAAACTACGAAGTGGGGTTCTGGGCTGAAAATGAAGTGCTGGCCAAGCAGGCTGCGGAGTTCTTCAACAGGGTCTGGGAGTCTCCAGAGACCATAGATCTTGATGAGGACAGCCTGGATGCCAAGATAGCCTGGGCTGAGATTATGACCAGAAAGAATGAAGTGAGGGGTGAGGAAAATGAGATTTGACGACATCGGAAGCTTCCCATTACCTGAGGGCATAACCAGGGAGTGGGTTAAGGAGAACATCAACACGAAGGAGTACGAGGAGATGGTTCAGAGAGCCTTTGCCATGAAGCTGAAAGCCGGTGTTGAATGTCCCAACTATCCCCAGTTCAGAGACATGAACGAGATGTTTCTGGAACTTATAAGGAATCCTGGCCTTCAAGAGGATGCTTTCCTGATAAGGAAAGAGGATGCCGTTATCCGGGAGCTGGAATGTCTGGAAGGTCTGAATTACGACGGGGGCGTTAGAGTCTGCATCACCGGCCCTTTCGAGCTCTATTACAGAGAGTTCGGTGCAACCATTTTTGACGATGTGCTGGAGAACATTGCAGAGTCCCTTGCAAGATTCGCCAGGAATGCGGTTAGGTCAAAGCTTAACGTGGAATGCATAAGCCTCGATGAGCCTTCCCTTGGAACTAATCCCGAGCTGCAGCCAAGCACTGAGCAGCTCAGTCTGGCCTTTGAGAAGTTCAGCGTTGACGCAGATGTTCAGATACACCTCCATTCTCCTTTGTTCTACACATACATTCTGGAAATTGAGTCCATCGACGTCATTGGCATTGAGGCTGCAAAAGACCCGAAAGCCTTGGATTTTGTGGACAGGGAGGAGGTTGAGAGTTTCGATAAGGGGCTGAGGGTGGGTATAGCCAGGAGCGATATAGATGGCATAATCGCCGAGTACAACTCCAGACATGGTGTGAATGCCTGGAGCGATCACGAGCTTATCCTCAAGGCCATCGACGAAATTGAGAGTCCTGAAGTGATACAGAATAGATTAAATACCATCATCGAAAGGTTTGGGGATGCTGTAGCATACATCGGCCCGGATTGTGGATTGTTCAGCTTTCCAAGTCAGGAAGCTGCAGTCAAGCTCCTTGAGAACGTCAGGAAGGCAATAGATGCCGTGTCTGCAAGGGGTTGACGAACAAAAGGGGTTGGACATGGAATACCTCAGCTATTTTCTGACCGCTCTCACGACCCTCTTTATAATAGTTGACCCCCTGGGCAACATCCCCATGTTCATAGCTCTGACAGAGAGGCTGGATGATGAGGCGAGAGAGAGGGTTTCCAAGAAGTCAACAGCTATAGGGGCGACGCTCCTGATATTTATGGGTCTGGGCGGATGGGCCGTGATAGACTTTTTCAGAATAACGCTGGACGGCCTGAAGATAGCTGGCGGCATCATGCTTTTCATAGTTTCCATAGACATACTCCTCGGGAAGAGGTCGCAGGAGTATCTTGCGCAAAAAAGTATCGAAAGCGTGGATGTCGATAGCCTTGCAGTGTTCCCCATAGCCCTTCCTCTATACACCGGCCCGGGGGCCATAACTGCTGCCATCGTTCTCGCCTCTGAAGGTGGTGCAGTGGAAAAGCTTCTCCTCCTTTTGGCCATATTTCTCGTATACGGAGGCATAAGGCTGACTCACAAGTACTCCGCCACGATAATAAAGCTGCTGGGTAAGAGCGGTTCGGACATAATAGCAAGAGTGATGGCGATATTTCTCGCAGCAATAGCGGTAGAATACGTCTTCGACGGCCTTGCTGGGAAGCTTGAAGGACTGAGGGGGTTGAAATGAAGGGAATGGGAGAAATAGGAGATAGGGAAGGGTTACGGATTGCGATCGGAGTATACAGAGAAAAGGAGGGATACGACGAGAAGGTCTATAAGGCGGCAGAGTCCGTAAAGTCATTGAATTTTAATGTGGTGGTTGTGGATGAAGGAGAAGACACTGAGAAAAAGCTGCTTGAGTTGCTGGAAAGTGGGGAGGTTGATGCCGCAGTCAGGGGCACGGCCAGAGCTTCTGTGATAATCCCACAACTGAGAAAGTACGGAAAGACTGCCCGTCTGGCTCTTCTCGAAACGGCTGAGGGCAAGCAATTCATTCTGGCTCCTGTCGGGATTGATGAGGGAGAAAAGCTCACTGACCGCATTTTTCTGGCCGAGGAGAGTGTAAAGCTGGCTGAGAAGCTCGGACTTCAGGCAAAGATAGCTATTCTTTCGGGTGGCAGGAAAAGCGATTTGGGGAGGAGTGAGAGAGTGGACAGAAGCTTAGCGGAAGGGGAATTTCTTGCGTCTCACCTTTCTGAAAAGGGCTACGAAGCCAGACACTACGGAATAGTCATCGAGGATGCCGTCAGGAAAGCAGACATAATTATAGCCCCGGACGGCATCTCGGGAAACCTGATTTTCAGGAGCCTTTGCCTTCTTGGCAGAGGAGTGGAGCATGGTGCACCAGTCGCTGGCCTCCCGTTCCTGTTTGTGGATACCAGCAGAGCCCAGAGCTACGAAGGTTACGTTAGGGCACTAAAGCTTGCTGCTAGACTGGCTGGTGGGGCGTATGAGTAGGGAGTTCCCTGAAAGGCCCCTTGTGGGCGTTGGGGCAGTTATCATAGAGCACGGTAGGATTCTGCTGGTAAAGAGGGCTAACGAGCCCAACAAAGGGAAGTGGAGCGTTCCGGGTGGGCTTGTCAGAGTTGGTGAAACCCTCATTGATGCCCTGAAGAGGGAGGTGAGAGAGGAGGTCGGAGTTGAAATTGAAGTTGACGACGTTGCATGTGTCAGCGAAGAGATATTCAGAAACGGTGAGGTCAGGTTCCACTACGTTATAATCGATTTCTTCGCCAGAATAGTTGATGGAGATACGAGGCCTGGAAGTGATGCTGAAGAAATAAAGTGGGTTCCAATACATGAAGTGGATAAAATTGAAGCTGTCGATTTTGTTAAAGAACTGATAAAATCAATCTCGAAAGGGAGAGAAAAGATATTTATTAAATAATGTTAAAATTTTATTCTTTGCGCCTTGCTTATAAATCGAAACCTTTTTATGGTCGCTCTGACAATTATTATTATAGTGATAGTGATGAAGGATATTATACCTCACCTGGAAGGCAGGAGAACGAAAATAGAATACGACACTGTAGCACCAATGATAAGCCTTCTGTTTTTCCACATAGTACCTGCCTTCTCCCATCGCCGTTTGTTCTTCGTGACTTATTCAGACACGATCTGCAGAAGGCAGAGCGAAATATACAGGAGCATAGCAAAGAAATCAGAGGAGATAACATCGATTCTCGATAGGAGCCACATAATAAAGATAGGTAAGAGCAGAGACGTGTCGTTTGGCAATCTTTACGCCCACATCCCGATGGGTGAGCCAGAAGACGAACTATCGGAGCTCAAGGATGTTCTTTCCAGACTTGATAACAGAGATATGGTTATCTTCGAGGGGCTTTACATAATTCCCGAGATTTATGGCAGAAATATTGTCAGACACATACTGGATGTTTTCGATTCCATACCGCAAAAGGCAACCGTTATCGTTTCATGCCGCAATTCATACGAGGATGCAGTAACGAGGCTCATGGATAAACTCTTTGATGTGATTATAAAAATAAAAAGAGCCGAGAAAATGTTATTTGAAGTCGATAATTACTACATTGGCGTTAAAGATAGCATAATTCCCGAATTGAAGCCCGGAGTTTCCAGATACAAAATCTCCCAAGATGGGTATCTGGTAAGGATGGTTTAGCGAAAGACTTAAATCTGCGCATCTGGTGGGGTGAATCAGTATGGATGAATTTGAAGAACTGATACTGGATCTGTTTGAAGAAGAAGAGGAAGAGATAAGCGAGGATGACGAGATAAGGCTGGCCGAGATATTTAAGACTGCAAACAGGCTTGTGAGGTTACTGGAAGAATTGAGAAGCTATGAATTGAAGGAGTCTGCCTCCCTCATGCTTATTAGAGAGATCGTGGGCGACGACAGACTCCTGCTGGGACTCGCCACAAAAATGCTTCAGGACATAACCTACGGCAGCGACGAGAGGCCATATGTATCGTAAGAGATACGTATCATAACAAATCGCACCGAAAGTATTTTAATTCCTGCTTTTGCATACTAACTTCGTGTCGGAGATTCGTAAACTTCAGCTTATCGGCGGATCAAGCTACATGGTTA
>CAZHKD010000027.1:0-16709 GCA_964533255.1 uncultured archaeon
GGTGGACTGGGAGGACGTGGAGTACATGAGGTCTCTGCCCATGTATGCCTGAGGTCTCCAGATATTCCGGAGTGGTACCTACCTGAGCACCCACTCCAGGTCCAGCTCTTTCAGCTTCTCACCAGTGGGTACTCCATTCCTCCAGCCCCGGAACTCGTAGTATTCTTTAAGCTGCTTTTCAACATCCGGAACATTTCCTTCACTTCCCCCTTCCAGAGGTTTTAGCACAATTTCCGGCAGCCTGTCGAATTCCTTTCCACGCCCAGCCCTCACGTTGTACATCCTCTTTAGATTGTAGATTCTTTCACCTGCTGTGTAGAGCGTCTCTGCATCGAACACAAAGCCTGTGGCTGCGCTGAGAATTGAAGCCATCTGAGTTGGCCTGATGGGGACAAATGCACACATTACAAGGGCATTGAAAAGCTCTGCGAAGTTCTGCATCTTTGCAGTAATAATACCTTTCCCTTCATTGCCGAATCTGTCGTCGCTCACTATGCCATACTCCTTTATCCTCAAACCCATCTCCACGTTGTACATCTGGTGTGGTAGGTGGCAGGCTCCTCGATTGTTGACGGCGTAAGCCACGGCAAGGCTTGAGAAGGCTCTTGGGTCGTGCATGGGTATCTCCAGCCCCCTTACATGAGCAGCAGCATCTTCAGCCCCAAGCCTCCTGCCCATCTCCGCCACACCCTCTGCCAGCATATCGCCATCACCTTTACGGTAAGCGATGTCTCTCAATAACTCCATCACTGCTTCGCCATCCCCCCACCTGATACCGAAGTCCCTCACTCCCCTCTCGGTCAGATACATGGCAAATGCAATCGCTACTCCTGCAGAAATGGTATCCAAACCAAGGCTGTTTGCCATCCCGTTTATCCTGACGAGCTCCTCAAGGCTTTCGTTAAGCTGCAGCGACCCAAAGGATGCGAGAGTTTCGTACTCGGGACCGTGCATAACTTCGCCTCGAAGCTCAACAACCCTGCCACACTGAATCGGGCAGCCGAGGCATCCGTCGCTGGCAATAAGTATGCTTTCAGCCATAGCGCTGCCGGAAATCTTGCTTGCTCCATCGAAAGTCCCTTGGGTGAAGTATTTTACTGGCAAATCCCCAAACATCTCTGCCGACTCAACGTAGCCTGCCGTACCAAGTTCTTTAAACATGTTAGCTGTGAAATTGTCTTTTATTCGGGCGTACAGTCCTTTCAACTCCTCTTCAAATTTTTCTGGGTTGGCAATTTCCGGAACAAAACGATTTTCGGGATCAAAGCTAACGGCAATGCCTTTCAGCTTCTTGCTGCCCATCACAGCGCCCATGCCAGTTCTGCCGGCAAATCTGGAGTTGTCAACCATCACACATGCATATTTAACGAGGTTCTCACCTGCTGGCCCAATTACTGCTGTGGAGAGCCTTTTCTCTTCCAGGTCAGCTTCTATTGCCTCCTGGGCGTCGTAGGTTGTTGCACCCCATATGCTGCCAGCGTCCACTATTTCGGCTCCATTCTCGTTGACGTGAACATACACGGGCTTTTCAGAGGCGCCTTCTATAACTAACCCATCCCAGCCAGCATACTTCAGGTAGTTTGCAAATTTCCCGCCGGCGTTGCTTTCACCCCAGGCACGGGTTAAAGGAGATCGAGCGCAGAATTCAACTCTGGAAGTCGATGGGGCTTTTGTTCCAGTCAAAGGCCCTGTGAATATGACAAGGGGATTTCTACCGCTCAGCGGGTCCACTTCGTAACTTTTAGCTTGGTAGTGTATCCTGGCAGCGAATCCACTGCCCCCAACATAAAGTCTGCAGTCTTCTTCTTTCAGAGTTTCTTCCCTCACAACTCTCTTCGAGAGGTCGATTCTGAGAAATTTTCCTGCATATGCGTACATTCGATCACCCCTGTTGAACATGGGTAGAATTAAAAACTTCCAAAGCTAAAAGTCCACACGCCTTCCATAAAAGGCCCACTCAAATAACTTCCTGTATTCTGCCTCATCAGGGATTCTGGGGCTTGTTACCGTACTGCTGTCTTCCATGGCATGCTTCACAAGTACGTCCAGGTTTTCTCCAAATTCTTTCTCACCAACCAGCTCCATAGCTTTAGTCGGAAGCTCTATGGATTCCATCAAATTGACCACTTCCGATATGAGTCCACGCCCATCATCAAAGCCCAGTTTTACAGCCAGCTCTTCCACTTTGCCCCTCGATTCATCCCTGTTCAGATAGTACTCCAGAACGTAAGGCAGGAAGAGACCTACAGCAATCCCATGTGGGACTTTGAAGATTGCGCCGAAACTGTGACCCATGGCATGTACAGCACCAACCTGTGAATTGCCGAAGGCCAGACCAGCAATGGTCGCAGCAACATGCACCTTCTTTCTCGCTCCCACCTCACCTTCGAATGATTTTGCCAGATTTGCAAGTACAATTTCAGCAGCTTTTAACGCGAGAGGTTCCGTGAACTCACTTCCCCACGGCGAAATGTACGCTTCAACAGCATGGCAGAGGGCATCCATTCCTGATGAGGCTGCAATTGAGGGCGGCATCCTTACAACAAATCTGGCATCTACAACGGCTACATCCGGCACAGCCTCCCTGTTTGCCATCAGCAGTTTCTGTTTCCTTTCAATGTCCGTCAACACCATCGCCCAGGTTGTTTCGCTGCCAGTGCCGCTGGTGGTGGGGATTGCGATGAGTTCGGCTTTCTTCCGGTATCCAAACTCCCTGAGGTTGATAAATGGCGTAACCTGATCGGGGTCGATGTCGATCTCGTAAAGAATCCTTGTGGCTTTTGCAACATCCATGACGCTTCCGCCGCCTACAGCAATGATGCAGTCTGGCTGGAACTCTCTTGCCACTTCAACAGCCTTCTTTGTGGTTTCCAGACTTGGCTCGGGTTCAACCTGGTCGAATATCTCTACATTTTCGGCTTTCAGGTGCTTCAGCACTTCATCGACGTATCCAAGGGTGTGGAGAATTTCATCAGTAACGATGAGCACTCTCCCGCATACCAAATCTTCAAGGCTCTCTAAGGCATCCTCTCCGAAAACTATTTTCGGTGCAACGAACCACCACATAAAAACTGACCACCAGTACGTTACGGAAGCTCTGTAGGAACTTTCTTCACACAATCCACCAGAATCTTTGCCGCTTTGGCGTACCTCATGACCTTCGCCATATTCCCCTTGAGCTTGAACTGGCCTGTTACCAGCCCCTTTATGGGGTCAATCTCTCCATTCAGGAGCTTCTTCCAGTTGCCGTATTTGCCCCTGAACTCAAATGCTGCGCTGACTTTGGATGGGTCGTCAACAGCGTAGCCTTCCCTAGCCTTACCATGGTACAAATCCAGATAGCCATAAAGGGGCTCCTTCAGCTCTTCATCTGGCTCCACAACGAAAAGAAAATCTCCTTCCCAGTCTTTGGCAGCTTCGGCATACTCCTCACTCTCGTTTATGGCCTTCATGTACTCCTTTATCCACTCATCTGAAAACAGCTTTGGCATCCCTAACACCTCAAAACACTCTTTTGCAAGACCATTTTTAAACTTTACTTTGTGTCGAAAGTCCTAAATATGAATCTTACAAATTTGCCCTATGGAAAGAGTCACCAGACTTATATCCAACGTCCGCAAGCAACCGAGGCTCAGCGTGGAGAGGTGCGTGCTCTACACAGAATCCATGAGAGCTACCGAAGGCGAGCCAGCACCCATCAGGCAGGCAAAGGCCCTGAAACACATCCTCGAGAACATCCCCATTCAGATTCTTCCCGAGGAGGTTATCGTTGGTACCATGCTTCCAGACCCTCCTGGCGCCATTCTCTTCCCTGAGGGCGTGGGATTGAGAATAATCAACGATATTGAAAGCTTGACGACCAGAGAAACAAATAGGCTGGTGGTCAGAGAAGAGGACGCAAGAATTCTGAGGGAGGAGGTAGTCCCCTACTGGCAGAGCAGAAACATTGAGGCCTTCGTTTCTCAGCTCATGCCCGACATAATCGAAATCCTTTACTCCGGCTCTGTCTTTGTCCTGACGGAGTTTGCCGGCATCTCCCATGTGGCGGTCAACTACCCCTACCTCCTCGAGAGGGGTTTCAGGTGGTTTGTTGAGGAGAGCAGGAAGAGGGCAGTGGAGCTTGAAGATGAAGGAGATTGGGATGCATCTAAACTAGTGTTTTACAAGGCTGCTCAAATCGTCGGCGAGGCGATGATAAGCTACGCAAACAGGTATGCCGAACTTGCTGAAAAGCTAGCAGGTGAGGTTGAGGACGATACCAGGCGGGAAGAGCTTCTGAAGATTGCTGAAACCTGCAGGAAGGTTCCTGCAAATAAGCCTGAGAGCTTCCATGAAGCAGTGCAGTTCGTATGGTTCGTCCAGTCTGCACTCCACCAGGAAAACTACGAGCAGGGAATTTCGATGGGCAGAATAGACCAGTATCTGCTGCCGTATTATCTGAAAGACGTCAAAGAGGGGAGAATTGACAGAAAACAAGCTTTCGAAATTCTGGCGAACCTGTGGGTCAAGACCAACGAGATAGTCCCACCCTTTGACTCCCTCCTCGAACTTTACTTTTCAGGCCAGGCAACAAATCAGGCACTCACCGTAGGAGGAGTTGATGCCAGCGGCAAAGATGCCACGAACGAGCTCTCCTACCTCATGCTTGAAGTCACGAAGGCCGTACCGCTGAGGCAGCCCAATGTCCATGTAAGGGTAAGCTCAAAGACCCCCGATAGCTTTCTGGATGCTCTCGCTGAGCTCATCGCTGAGGGAAAAAACAACGTAGGCATCTTCAACGACGAAGCAGTTTTCAAAGCCCTCAGGTTCGCTGGAGTTGAGGAGGGTGACGCCTGGAACTACGCCACGATAGGCTGCGTCGAAATTGCCCCATTCGGGAATGCATTCACGTCCAGCGATGCCGCTCTGATAAACGTGGCGAAGGCTCTGGAGTATGCTTTGAACGGTGGCACGGACATGATGTTTGGATACGAGTTCGGAGTTAGAGATGCGTCTGATGCAAAACCAAAAACTCTGGAGGAGGTCATTGAGGCATTCAGGAAGCAGCTTGCCCACATAATCCGGATTGTTGTCAGAGGCTCCAACATCCTTGAGTACGCGAACGCCAGCGTCAAGCCAACCCCTCTGCTATCACTCTGCATCGAAGACTGCTTCGAGAAAGGAGCAGATGTAACGCAGGGCGGGGCAAAGTACAACTTCACCGGAATTCAGGCGGTGGGAATCGCTGATGTGGCAGATTCCTTTGCAGCCATTGAGCATGCCCTCGGGCAGGGTTATGGTTTGGATGAGATAATTCGGGCATGCAGGAGCAATTTTGAAGGACATGATGAGCTGCGTTCAGTTCTGCTGAATGCTCCAAAATACGGTAACGACAGCGAAGCTGATGAGTATGCGAGGCTCGTTCTGGAAATGTACTGCGATGAAGTCACCAGATATAGGAATTTCAGGGGTGGGAGGTTCACAGCTGGCTGCTACCCAATGACCACAAATGTTGCATTTGGTTTCATGACCTCCGCTCTGCCTTCTGGAAGGCTTCAAGGCGCCAGCTTGAACAGCGGGGTGTCACCTGCGACGGGGATGGACAGGGAAGGAGTTACCGCAGCCATAAAGTCCGCATGCAGAATCAACTATGAAAAGCTTTCAAACGGCGCCTCCTTTACGGTCAATCTGGATTCTGGGATGCTAGGCGTCAAGGGCAGTGAGATTATCAAGGCCCTGATAAAGAGCTTCGTGGAGCTGGGCGGCATGCACATCCAGTTCAACGTTCTGAACGAGGATGTGCTGAAAAAGGCTCAGGAGGAGCCTGAGAACTACAGGTGGCTGCTCGTGAGGGTTGCCGGATGGAGTGCTTACTTCGTTGAGCTCTCAAGGGCTGTCCAAGATGAACTGATTGCGAGAATTTCATGCAAAATATGAGACTCGGATATGGGGGGCTCAATTGGCCATGGAAGGCAGAATTTTCCGAATCCAGCGGTTCTCAATCCACGACGGATATGGCATAAGGACTACCGTGTTTCTGAAGGGGTGTCCGCTTAGATGCCTCTGGTGCCACAACCCAGAATCCCAGCGCTACGAAATAGAGCTGGCCTACAGGGAAGAGAAGTGCACTGGATGTCTGAGCTGCATTGAGGCGTGTGGCAGGAGAGCCATTCACCGGGATTACGACAATGAAAGGCTGTCAATAGACTACAAACTCTGCAATGGCTGCGGAAAGTGTGCAGAAGTCTGCAAAAACGGTGCTCTTTTTCTCTACGGCTACAACGCTGATGCAGAGGATGTGGTCAGAGAGGTTGAGAAGGACTCAGTCTTCTACCGAAATTCCGGCGGTGGGGTAACATTCTCAGGTGGAGAACCCTACCTCCAGCCGGATTTTCTTGTGGAGATGCTGAAGTTGTGCAAGAACAGAGGAATAAGTACGGCTGTGGATACATCCGGCCACACTCCCTGGAAAAATATCAAAAGGAGCCTTGATCTAGTTGACCTCTTTCTCTATGACCTGAAGGATTACGACAATAGGAGGCACCTGAGGTTTACCGGAGCTGACAATCGACTCATTATTGAGAACCTCCAGAAGCTCCTCGAAAGTGCGGATGTCGTGGTACGCATCCCTTTCATACCATCATGCAACTTTCAGAGCGAAAATGACTTTAATGGCTTTCTCGAGCTGCTTCTGAAGCTCGACGCGGAGAAAGTAGACGTTCTGCCCTACCATTCCTTATCCAGAGATAAGTACAGATGGCTTGGCAGAGATGAGGAGTTCTACCACGTGGAGATTAAATCAGACAAGCCGAATACGCCGAGTCACCATGATTTTGCTGAAGTGCTTAGGGACGCAGGATTTAAGGTGAGCCTTGGAGGTTATTTCTGAAGCATCGGGTTAACTTTGCCCCATTTACCCCTCAATATACTCGCTCAGCTTTTTATCGCTTGATGCGTAATTTCTCAGCATCTTTCTTACCTCATCCGGGTCGTCGCTTTCTAGGCCGAAATATGAGGCGAAGTACTTGGTGGTTGTAAGATAAGTTCCTCTGCCCTTCCTTTCCGCCTTGACCAGCCCCATCTCCTCCAGCTTCTTCACCTGCTCGTAACACCTGTTCCCCCTTATCTTCGCGAGCTTCGAGAGGGCTATGGGCTGCCTCAGAGCTATCACTGCCAGCGTCCTCAGGCTCCCCCTGTCCAAGTCCTTCTCAACCAGCTTCTTTACCACCTCCGCATATTCAGGCTTGACCCTCATGAGGAACCTGCCGTTGAGCTCCACTATCTCCAGCGCAGTATCCCTGCTGGCGTAGTCTTCCATGAGCTCCCGAATGGATTTCTCAACATCTTTGCTGGATGCGCCACAAATCCTCGCTATTTTTGAGGTGTTGACGGGCTCAGTTGCCGAAAAAAGAACGGCCTCAACAGCTCTCCTCAGCTTCATGGTCTCACCGGTTGATGTCAATTTCGATGTCGCTCTCAAAAATTCTTTCTTGGCTTATGAAAAGCTTCTTTCTGAAGGATAAGTGCAGGATGGATATGTAGTATGAAACCACCTCTCCGGTGTTCTTTCCCCTGACGACATGGCTGAAAAATACCGGCCTCCTTTTTGCCAGAATGGAGAGCAGCTCTGACTCGACTCTGATTATGGTTTCCTCTATATCCTCCTCATGGGGAGTTTCCATTGTTCTGTCCGGCACCATCTCCTCAGCCTGCCTCCTCTTCCTTCTTCTTCTCTTCTGGACCTCTTCAGCCCTTCTGAGCTCTTCGATGAGGTCCTTTAACGTGGTATATCTTCTGGCCTTTCTGACAGGTGTTGAAAGCAGAGCTGCGAGTATCTCATCCTCTACCTCATCGTAAGACGGTTCTGGCAGCTCTTGGAAGTCGTGGAGCTCCTGGAAGTCCTGGAGACCCGGAGACATTCCAAACTCGAAGTCATCGATTAAAAACTCCTCGCCGGGAATTTCCGGCTCATCATCGCTGCCCTCCTCACTGTAGCTCACAGCCTCTGCGGCAAGCACGTCTGCTTTCATCCTGACAAGAATTGCAGCATACAGCAAAACCCTTCCAGAAACCCTCAAATCCAGCTTTTTGGCCTCTTCCAGCCTCTTCAGGAACTTGTCAGCAATCTCCACTACATCAACGTTCCAGGGGTCCAGCTCCCCCTTCCTCACCATCTCCACGAGAATTTCTATTGGGTCTTCTAGGCTCTGGCTTTCAGCCTGATTCCCGTTACCGTGGATGTATTATCCCTCCCCATTGTTACACCAATTATACCGTCAGCCATCTCCAGCATGGGCTTTCGGAGCGACACCACTATGAACTGGGCATCCCTGGACCTCTCTCTGATCATCTTGGCAACCCTTCCGACATTAACTCCATCCAGAAACATGTCAACCTCATCGAATGCGTAGAACGGTGCCGGCTTAAAGCGCTGGATGGCGAAAATCAGAGCTAAGGCCACAAGGCTCTTCTCGCCACCGCTCATAGATTCCAGCCTCTGAACGGGCTTTCCGTACGGCTTAACCCTTATGCCGAGACCGCTGTTGAAGGGATCTGAGGGATTGTCAAGGTAAAGCTCACCCTCGCCATCTGTGAGCTCCGCGATTATTTCGGAGAAGTTCTTTGACACGGCATTGAACGTTTCAAAGAAGGCCTCCTTCTTCATCTGCTCGTACCTGTCTATCCTCTCCAGTATCTCACTTCTCTCCCTCTCAAGGGTGATTTTTCTCTCCAGAAGGTCGTCTCTCCTCGCCCTCACTTCTTCATACTCCTGAATCGCCTTCATGTTTACGTCGCCGAATCCTGAAAGGGTGGTCTCAACTTCTTCCAGCATTTTCACGACTTCCTGATGGGGTGGCAGCTCTTCAGGAATCTCCACTTCTCCAAGCCCATCCAGCTCGGTGAGAATTTCAGAAAGGGACTCTTTTCTGGATTTTATCTTCTCATCTATGCTGAGCACCTCAAATTCCATCGCACTTTTCTTATTCTCAGCTTCTCTGAGCTTTCCAATAATCTCGTCTCTCTCCTTTCTGAGCTCTTTTATTTCAACTCCTACCTCCTTTTCCTTCTCTTTGAGTTCTTTCATTCTGAACTGGAGGTTCTTGATAGCTTCTTCCCCTTCTTTTATCCCCTGATTCAATCTGGCAACTTCATCATCTATGTCGGCAACCCTCTTCTCTCTCTCAGCTATGCTGGAATCGACCTGGGCTTTCTTCAGCTCCAAGTTCCCGAGTTTTGCTTCGGCAGCCAGCAGGCTTTCGCGATATCTGCTGTGCTCCTCTTTGAGCTCCTCGAGCTTCCTGGTCATCTCCGGTATTTTGCTTCCCTTCAGTTCCTTCTCTATCCTCTGAATCTCGCTGATCACAGCACTGATTCGGGAATCGAATTCTGATATTCTGTTCTCAAAGCCGCTGAGTCTGGCGTAGATCCTGTCCCTCTCCTCTGTCTTCTCCTTAATTCTTTCGTCTATATCGCCCAACCTTCTTTTTATCTCCTCAATTCTTGCTTCAATAGCTGAAATCTCCCTTGAAATGCTGTCTATCTTCTCTCTCTGAGCATTTACTCTTGATGAAACCTCACGTTTGAAATCCTCCACTTTCTTTATTTCACCCAGCAAGGACGCCTTTTCACTCTTCAAAACCGTAATTTCCTCATTAATCCTCTTCTCCTTCTCAAGAAGCTCTTTGGAGACCAGCAGGCCGTGTTTTCGCTCTACGCTTCCACCAGTCATTGCTCCACTTCGCTCTATGAGGTCACCATCCAGCGTCACTATTCTCCGCCCATCCATTATCTTCTTGGCGTTCTCCAGGTTGTCAACGACAAGAGTGTCTCTCAAAACGAAGTTGAAGACTGCCCTGAACTTCTTATCGAATCTGACCAGGTTAACGGCATAATCGATGACGCCCGGTTTGGTGAGGATATCTTTGTTTAGTTCCAGCCTTTCGAAGTTCCTCCTTATTTTGTTCAGAGGCAGAAACGTTGCTCTACCGCCCCGAATCTGCTTGAGGTAGTTGATCGCTCTTATGGCATCCTCTTCGGTCTCCACCACTATGTACTGCAGAGCATTCCCTGCTGCTACTTCAATGGCCAGAGCGTGCTGAGAGTCGACTTCTCCAAGCTGGGCTACAGTGCCGTAAATCCCGGGAAGCGCTTTTCGCTCCTTGGCCTCCATTACCAGCTCAACGGCTCTGGAAAAGCCTGACTGAATTGTGGAGAGCTCGGCCTTAACCCTGGCAAGCTCCACCTCCCTCTGCTTTATCTCCTCCTCGAGGTCGGCAAGCCTGGAGCGAAGGCTGAAGAGCCTGTCGTCATAGGCCCTTATCTCCTTCTCCAGGTTCTGCATGTCTTTTTTCGCGTTTTCAAGCTCCCCTACCTTCCCCATGCTCTCTCTGAGCAGCCGGTTGATGGTCTCTTCATCTTTCCGCTTTTCTTGACTGAGGGAGTCGATCTCAAGTCCTATCCTCCTGATGGCTTCAAGAAGTCTGTCTCTTTCCCTGACAACCGAGCTCTTCTCCTCTTTCAGCTTTTCGAGCTCTTCCCTCTTGGACAGCAGCTCGTCCCTCAGCTTTCCGTACTGCTCGCCCATCTCTTCAATTTTCAGCTTGAGAAGTTCTATTTTAGATTCCAGATCCGCAGCAGCTTCCTCCAGGCTCATCTTCTGGAGAGCTGCCTTCTCGATCTCATCAAGAACGGCATTTCTTTCTTCTCTCAGCTTCGACAGCTCCACCAGAACCCCCGTCTTTTCAGCCTCCAGCTTCCTGATTTCTGAAGCGAAGATTTCAATTTCCTTCTTCTTCGCCTCTATCTCTCCGTTTATCTGGACGAGCTCCTCCTGAATTCTCCTGAAGTCCTCATCGCCCTTCTCGACTATCTCTCTGGATATCTCCTCAGCTCTCCTTTTCAGCTCATCAATTTCAATGGAGAGCTGGGACGCCTGGCTTATCAGCCTGTCTTTTTCCCTTTCAAGTTTTTGAATTTCATTCTCGACCCGCTGCCTCCTTCTGGAAAGCTCAAGGTATTTGTGGGCGGTGAGCTGGCTCAACAGCTCCTCCTTTTTCTCAAGAAGCGACCTGTACTTTAACGCCTCCTCTCTGTCCCTCTCAAGCTGGGAAAGCCTGACGTTAACTTCGGTGAGGATTGTGTTTATCAGCTCGATGTTCTCTCTAACCCTCTCAAGCTCCTCTAGCGCCCTTTCTTTTTTCTCATCAAAATCAGAGATGCCAGCTATGTCGTCTATAATCTTCCTCCTCTGAATGGGGGTCATTTCGGTGATTCTCGTCACATCCCCCTGCATTATTACGTTGTACGCATCGCTGTGGATTCCCACCTGTTCGAGCATACGCTGTATTTCGGAAAGGTTCACGGGTTTCCCGTTCAGGTAGTAGTAGCTGTAGTACCCCTTCTCGGTCACCCGTATCTTTCTGGTAACTCTGACCTCCTCTTCATTGATGTCAATTCTGCCGTCGCTGTTGTCAAAAACTATGGTAACTTCAGCCTCTCCAGCCTGCCTGCCGTTACCTGAGTGAACCAGGTCAGTAAGCTTTTCAGCCCTAAGAACGCGGGATGAAGAAGATAAGCCGAGACAGAATAGAATCGAATCTATTATGTTTGATTTTCCGCTGCCGTTGGGGCCGCTGATAACAATAAATCCCTTTTCAAAGGGAATCTCAACCTTTTTGCCGAAAGATTTGAAATTTTTAAGGACTATTTTCTTGATATGCATGGCTTTAATCGCGCCTATTCGAGCTTAAGCCAGTTCATGACGCTACGATCAGTCGCAGAATATGATGTCTCCGTCTTCATCGCAGTATTCAGGCCCGTCGTACTTCGATTCAGCAACAATTACGTTTTCCTTCTTGTTCTCAAGGTTTTTGGGTTCATTAAGCTGTCTCTTTTCCTCTTCATCCTTCATAATGTCTACGATTTCTCTTTCAGCCTTTTCTTCCTTTTTGACTTCTGATTTCAGGTAAAGAACTTCATTCATAAGCGTATCTACTGCTTTCGACAGTTCAACGACTTTTGCCTCGACATCCCTGATTTTCCTGAGCTCTTCGGTGATTTCCCCGATAATCTCCCTCTTAAGTTTCTCGATCTCTCCACCAAGCATTCTTCTCAACTCCTGAACCTCTCTTTCCTTCTCAAAAAGTTTCCTTTCCAGTCTTTCCAGAAGAATGTCTCTATCAGACATTTCATAAAAATGATATTAAAAGGTATTAATATACCTTTCGCCCCTATTCAAAAATTTGGGTGATGAAGGAAATCGAATCTCACGGTACGAGTCTCTGTCTGTCTCTCGGGAATATCACAGCCTCCCTGATGTTCGACAGGCCGAGCATGGACATCACGAACCTTTCCATGCCGAGACCCCATCCAGAATGAGGTGGCATGCCGTAGCGGAAGGCCTCGAGATAAAAGCCGAAACTCTCTGCAGATAGCCCCTTGCTCTCTATGCTCTTCACGAGCTCGCTGTACAGGTGTATTCTCTGCGCTCCACTTGCCAGCTCGAGCCACCCATGCATCAGGTCGAAGGACTTGCTGATTTCGGGCTCATCCTCGTAGGGCATGGCGTAGAAGGGCTTGCTTTCAGTCGGCCAGTCCACTATGAAGTAGAACCCGCCGAACTCATCTCCCAGAACTCTCAGCGCCGGCGTTGGCAGGTCCTCACCCCACGGAATCTCCTCGCCCTTCCTCTTCAGAATCTGAAGGGCCTCTTCGTAGGTTATCCGGGGAAAGGGCGTTTCGGGAACCTCAACGCTAGCCCCAATCCACTCAAGGTACCTCTCTCCCTGCTCAACAACGTTTTCGTAGGCTTTCACCACCATCCTCTCCAGCACGTCCATGACGCCGTTGTGATCCATAAAGCTCGCTTCTATGTCGACGCTTGTGGCTTCGTTCAGATGTCTTACGGTGTTGTGCTCCTCAGCCCTGAAGATTGGGCCGATTTCGAAGACCTTTTCAAGGCCTGAAGCCATGAGAACCTGCTTGTAAAGCTGGGGGCTCTGGTTCAGGAAAGCCTCTTTTTCGAAGTAGGACAGCGGAAATAGCTCTGTACCGCCTTCAGTTGCCGTGGAAACGATTTTGGGAGTTGCAACCTCTACGAAGCCCTCATCTGTCAGGAAATCCCTGAAGGACTTGGTGACGATGTGCCTGATTCTGAAGATTCCCTGAATTTTCGGTTTTCGTAAGTCGAGATAGCGGTGGTCAAGGCGGGTGTCGAGCTCTGCCGGAACCTTTTCTGCAACGTCGAGCGGTAGAGGGGCATCAGCCTCATTGATGACCTCAAAGCTGCTGGGGATTATCTCGTAGCCGTTTGGGGCCTTCTCCTCAGCCTTCACCTGTCCTCTGACCTTTATCACGCTCTCCCTTCTCACCTTCCTCGCTCTTTTGAACACCTCAGCATCAACAACCTTCTTGGGCAGGGTTATCTGGGCGAAGCCCTCCCTGTCCCGAAGGATGACGAAGACTATTCCTCCAAGGTCTCTGACCTCGTGAACCCAGCCGTAAAGCGTCACCTCTTTCCCGAAATCCTCCTCGCCAATCTCGGCGGTATACTTCCTTACTTCAGTCATTTCAACCATTTCAATCTCTCCTCCACGGATTTTTTATGGTAAAGCATTCCCTCAGACTCCGCCAGCTTCATTATGGCGTCTCCAATCCTCCTCAGCCCCTCGGGGGATATGATCTGGTATGTTACGTGCTTGAGGAACGTTTCAACGCTCACTCCGCCATAGTTTCTGGCGAAGCCTGAAGTCGGCAGGATGTGGTTCGTGCCGGAAGCGTAATCTCCAGCTGCAACAGGGCTGTAATCTCCAATAAAAACGCTTCCTGCATGCCTGATTTTGCTGAGCAGCGCCTCTCCATCTTCGCACATTATGACAAGGTGTTCTGGAGCGATGGAATTTGATATCTCAACGGCCTTTTCCACGCTATCCACTATTGCTATTCTGAGGTTATCCAGATTAAGTTCCGTGCCTTCCCTTCTGGCTATTGACTCAACCTCCTCGGCCAGCTTTCCTGAGGTGGTTAAAACCACTGCCATTGCCATGGGGTCGTGTTCCAGCTGTGCAAGGGCATCCAGGGCAACGAACCTCGGATTTGCTGTTTCATCAGCAATTATGAGCACTTCTGAAGGCCCGGCAGGCATGTCAATTGCCACGTCTTTCTGCACCACCAGCTTGGCTGCTGTTACATAGGCGTTGCCCGGGCCAGCAATCTTGTCCACCTTCGCTACGCTTTCGGTTCCGTAAGCAAGCGCCGCAATAGCCTGGGCTCCTCCAACGCAGTATATTTCGTCAGCTCCGGCGATGTCGCATGCCACAAGCGTGAGGGGCTTCACTCTACCGTCTTTATCGGGGGGCGTGCAGACTGCAATCCTCTCAACGCCTGCCAGCGAGGCGGGGATTACTCCCATCAGGACTGTTGAGGGGTAGCTTGCCCTTCCTCCCGGCACGTAAATGCCTGCAGAATCAAGGGGCACGTACTTCTTTCCCAGAACGACGTCGTCGAAATCGATTCTCATGTCCCTCTCAACGCTTGTAACGTAGTGAAAGCGCTCTATGTTCTCTCTGGCCACCTCAAGAGCGTCTATAAGCTCATCGTCAACCTCGTCGTAAGCCCCATCCACCGCCTCATCGGGAACCCGGATGTAGCCGAGCTCAACGCCATCAAAGCGCTTTGTGTACTCAACAAGCGCCTCATCGCCCCTCTCCTTCACGTCTCTGATGATGGGCTGAACTTTCTCGATGAAAGGGGTCAGGTCAAGCTTTGCAGCTTTGAGTTCTGAAGGTTGAACGATCATAAAACCTCCTCCGCCTTTTCGGTCAGGTACCGGCATATCTCTTTTATCGCTTCGCTGAGAACTGCTCGGTTATCGTATTTCTCAACAATCCTGCGAAGCTCAGACTCGTCCATTTTTCTCATCACCTCTGCAAACTCAATCATGTTGGGTATGGCCCGGGTTATGTTGTCAACGATGCTTATGTCCGCCATGAGGGAAGTCCTTGATAGAGGGTTGAGGTCGATGGAAATCACCTTCTTTCCGTGCTTTTTCAGAATCTCACACCTGTCTCCATCCTCCAGCGGGACGAGGACTGTGTCGGCAACATATATGCCTCTGCTGTCAACTATTCTTCTCGCCGACTCCAGACCGCTGAGTTCCGCATCGCATGCTGCCAGCACGTTGTCGGTGTACTGCATGAGGTGGTTCTTTATCTTCTCCACCCTCTCGGGCTTGAAGTGGAAGATGTTCACCTCAAGGGGGGCACCAATCAATCTGCCAAGCTCGGCAAGCTCTTTAGCAGAAAGTATGGCGGCATTACCGTTAACCGAAATAACGGGATGCTTTGATATGAGCATGAGGGCGACAGCAGCCCTTTCAGCTTTTAACGCGAAATCGTTACTTTTTTCACCCATTATGTAGTCGAAGGCCTCCCCTCTGCCGTGGGCTATGAGACCCTCGGGGGCGACTATTCCAGCATTTATGCCCTCCACGATTTTCTCTCTGGTCATCAGGGACTGATAGCGCGGGTGGCTCTCTGGAATTTTCATGAAAGGCTGCACGGCTTGCTGGATTAAAAGCCTTATCGTGGGGAACTGCGGAGCTGAAACTTCAAAGTCTTTTCATGGCTTTCGCCGACTTTTCATAACTTTCGGGCAACTTCAGGGGCAGTCGCAAAGCGGTGGTTGGTATGGGGTACCTGATTCCCCTCCTGTGGGTCTCCTCTAAATTCCCGGCTATTTCCTCCGCCATTCTGTAGGGGAAGGCGAAGGCGACTTCGTCGTCCTGCGTGAGCCCGAACAGCCTGTCTCCGTAGCATGGCACCACGAACCTGGGCTTATCCCTTGTGAAAGCTTCAAGCAGTTCGCTGCACGCAGCCCTGCCAAGGATTCTCGTTTCAAAGGCTCCTCCAGTCCGGTAGATTGAGGCGTGGATCAGGCGGAGAATCTGGGCCGGGTTGCCGAAAACCGCGACGAAGTCAGGGATGAAGGTTGCCCTTGAAAGAGGAGAGACCACGCATCCGATATGGCTTCCAAAATCCAGCTTCTCGACAGCCTCCTCGAACTTCTTCCCGGCTTCAACAGACTCTGCATACCCGCCATCGTAGGCGAGCTGGCCAGTTGCGTAAAGCTCATCTGGCTGCGCAAAGCCAAAGGCTACAAGTCCAATGGGGCAGGTGGTGGAGGAGTCGAAGAAGACCGTCCAGCCGTATTTCCTTGAGAGGCTGTACGCCTGGCAGATGGTTATGCCATCAATCTTCCTTGCCCTCTCTGGCACATCCTCCTTACTTTTAATGAACTTGAACCCCAGCGGGAAGGTTTGTGGCCTTAAAAATCGCTCCAAAGCCTCATTAAGCTCTCTTGGCTCCATGAAGATAAGGGAGGTTTTGTATTATTAAGGGTTGTTATTTTGCGTTGACTATGGCTTTTCTCCCTCGTTAAATACAGTCAAAACCAGGAATGGTGGCTGACAAAGTCAGAAGTCCAACGCTAAGGTAATATATCTCCTCTGGTGTCTAACCAATATGAAACTCAAGGTCGTCGTAGAAGAATGAGAGGATGGGTATTTTGTTGTTACTGTTCCCTCTCTTCCAGGATGCATCTCTCAGGGAAAAACCAGAGAAGAAGCTTTAGAGAATATAAAGGAGGCAATAGAGCTGTATCTTGAGGTTCTTCAGGAAAAAGAGCTCGAAAAGATGCAGAAGGTCGAAGTTGTGGAAGTGGTGGTTTGAAAC
>CAZHKD010000028.1:0-16357 GCA_964533255.1 uncultured archaeon
TATATGAGATACTTGGTGGTATCGCTGGGGGCTTTCATTGTCATCCCTCCATATTTCGCTTTTTTGCCGCTCACCGCTGAGTCGGTGGTTATGTATCAAAAAGGGGCCGGTATTATAAATAGTTATTTGTGCACCCCCCTGCAGGCGCACCTGCGCTCCAGCCCGTGTACGCTCCACTGTATACTTCAGAGGTGTTAATTGGCGTTTTGGTGCCGATTAACTGAACAACAAGCACGGTTGCTCGAGACACCCATAATGCACACTTTAACAAAAAGAAAAGATGGACGATTCATCGTGAATCATCGCGGAATCGGGAACTCTGGTGGGAAGATCTCCTTTCTCTCGTGTATTCTGAGGAAATCGTCTCCATGGCACGACTGGCAGTCAACGCCTCTGGGAAGGTGTATGTTGAGCAGGTTGGCCTCACTCGGCTTGAAGGGATCGTCAGCGGCATGGCAGTTACCGCAATCCAGCTCGGTGAGGGAGAAGCTCTTGTGACAGAGGGTGCAGTCCGAATACTTGGCGTGGTGGAGCCTCCCTATTTCCTCCACAATGTCTCCTGATTTGTTCTCTGCGTGGCAGTAGAAGCAGTATTCGCTCCCATCAATATGGCCGGCAACTGCGTCAGCCTGCGGAACGTACTGCCTCCTCTCATTCATGTGGCAGTTCGCACATATGGCTCCTGTGGCCTCAACGTACATGGGTTCTGGAGTTGGCGTTGTTGCCGTTACCGGCTTGCTAACCTTGGGGGTCTCTGGAGTAACCACGGCAGGTGTGGAGGGCACTTCCACTCCCTCACCCTTCTCAGCTCCTTGAGGCTGCTGAATACAGCCAAACAAGAACAGTGAAAGTGACAGAAGTAAAAGCGGCACCATCAGGCTTTTTCTCATTCCCTCCCTCCGTTGACCTCTGTTAGCTCATTAACCACCGAGTTCTGCTGAATCTCTAAACCATTTAACCTTTTTAGCCCCTTTAAAAAAATTGGTGGATTTTGGTTTTGTGATCAGGTTGTTGCCTCCACGAATGAATCTGCCGCCTTGTGGAGAGAAGCAACATCCAGGCCGTGGCATACCGTACAGTACTTGCCTCTGGGTACGTGGATGTTGACGAGGTTGCCGTAGCTGGGTTTTGTTGGATCTGGATATGCATGACAGTTCTCACAGACCGTCCTGCCCTCCTCCATTGGTTTGGGAACCGTCACGTTCGGCGGAGGCCCGTGGCAGGTGCTGCACTGCAAGTTTATGGTTCCTGGTCCCACGTGTATCTTGTGGGGATCGCTCCCGTGACAGTCGGCGCACTTCTGCCCGCCAGTCACATGGGCGGCATAGTTGACAGCCTTGGTGTGGCAGGATTCGCATCTGACCACTTGCTCTTTGGCCTTTGTCTCGATTTTAGGTGTTGTTTTCGGTTTGGCCGTCGGTGTGGGCTTCGGCGCCTCAGTTTTTGGAGTCTCCTTTTTGACGGGTGTCGGTGTGGGCTTCGAAACCTCCTTTTCCGGCGTTGGAGTGGCCTTTGGCTTCTCTTCCTGCGCACAGCCGGTGATAAACACTGCAATTAGAACCAGAGCCAGCAAAACTGCAATTCTACCGAGTCCCATGGTTTTTGGAGGTAGCAAAATCTATATTAACTTTTCGTAATTGATTTCGGCACTTAACTCCATGCCCGTACCTAGAACACCAGAAGAAGGATTCAGGAGAAAGATTCGTAAGGTTCGCATCCATCAGATGCTCCCAATCCTTTAGCATCTGAGCTCCAACTTCTGCAACTGGGCATTGTCTTGAGAGGACACGAAAATTCATCACCAATCGTAAAATTAAATAAGGATAAAGCCCAGATTTAAACACTGTGAAGGCAGTGGTGGCAAAGTCTGAAGAACTTATTAGAGAGCTGATCGAAAGAGTGGCTGGCGATATCGGTTTGATCATTTATGCTCTGAACATTAACGGGGAATTCACGGATGAAGAGATTGCAATGAAGCTTGGAGTTGAAATCAACGATGTCCGGAGGGCTCTTTTCGCTCTTTACGAGCTCGGTCTTGCGGAGTACAGGCGGCAGAAAGATGAAGATACTGGCTGGATGGAGTACTACTGGAAGATAAATTACGACAGGCAGAAAGAGGTACTCAGAAGGGAGCTGATGAAGACCAAGAGGAAGCTCGAGGAGAAGATCGAGCAGGAGGACAATACCGTATACTACATCTGCATCAATGGATGCCTTAAGGCGTCTTACGAGCAGGCAATAGAAATGGGGTTCACCTGCCCGAGGTGTTCTTCTCCGCTGGAGTACCTGGACAATACCATGGCAATAGAGAAGGTCAGGGAGGAGCTGAACAAGATCGATGAGCTTCTGAAAGAGATAATCTAAAAAATTATTTTATCCCGAGTTTTCGGAAGAGGTTCCTTGCTGCGATTACGAGGGGGTCCCATACCGGAGATTTTGGAGGATAGAACGGGAAGTCTGTAAAAAAGAAGTCTTCAACATTTGCACCCTTATAAAGAAGGGCTGAGGCGCCGTATATTCTCTTGGACACTCCAACTCCGGCCGCCTGAACTCCCAGAACCCTTCCATTTCTTTCCGCTACCATTTTGAGGGTTATGCTCTTTCCATCCGGTATGTACTTGGCCCTCGCCCTTGAAATGACGGTTGCAGAAACAACGTCATAACCTGCTTTCACGGCCTCCTTCTCGCTGAGCCCTGCTTTACCGATTTCAAGGTCGAGAAAGGACGTTAGCTGGCTTTTCAGCGAGCCGGGATATCTTACGTTCATGCCAGCAATGTTCGAGCCGGCAACGTAACCCATTTTGTTGGCTGGAGCCGCCAGAGGAATCCAGTCACTTCTACCGGTAACGATGTTTGTGGTTTCTGCGCAGTCTCCTGCTGCGAAAACACCGTCAACGCTTGTCCTCAGATATTCGTCAGTCCATATGGCTCCACTGTCCCCTATTTTGGCTCCTAACTGCTTTGCCAGCTCCACATTTGGCTCA
Organism: uncultured archaeon; assembly: GCA_964533255.1. GTDB lineage: Archaea > Halobacteriota > Archaeoglobi > Archaeoglobales > Archaeoglobaceae > JdFR-37. Next base: position 2,985 of record CAZHKD010000028.1, read on the forward strand.
ACACCAGTGCAGAGGACGACTAAATCTGCTTTGTACTCGCCCTTGTCCGTCACAACCCTCTCCACCCTGTCTCTGCCTTCAATTTCCAGAACCCTCTCATTGGCTCTGAACTCCACAAGCTTCTCCATGTTTCTTTTAAGAAGCTCTCCAATTTCAACATCGTATTCAGGGAGGGGGTGGGAGCCCATTTCTATGACGGTAACCTTTTTGTGAAGCCTGAGCATTGCATCAACCATCTCAATGCCGAGATAGCCGCTACCCACGATGACGATGTTTTTCGCCTTCTTGGCCGCATCCCTTATGTAAACGCTGTCCTCAATGCTGCCGACGCACATTACCCCCTCCAGCACCCGACATCCAGCACTCAGCGTGGCAGGTCTTGTGCCCGTTGCTATGAGCAGGTGATCCCAGCCGTGCTCCTCAACCTCCCCGTTCCTCTCAACTATGACGTAGCCATCACCGGCCTCAACGACCCTTGAGCCTATTCTGACGTCTATACCCCTGTCCTCCCTGAAAAATGAGACGTCGTAAGCGCAGAGATCATCCAGGCTCTCAACGTATCCTGCCACATGAAATGGGATGCCACAGGGAGCATGGCTGACGTATCTGCTTGCCTCAAAAACCTTAACGTCCCATTTCGGCTGCAATCTCTTTATGCGGGATGCCGCCGCCATCCCCGCCGCGCCGCCGCCAATGATCACTACCCTCAACCAATCACCCTGTAAAAATAATGACAGATTGTGTATAAAAAGATTTCAGAGCAGGCCCTTGGTGCGGAGATACCTGACTCCCCTGTAGCTCAACCGGGTCTTCAGCGTTATCCTCCCCCTGTCAAGCTCTTCTACTGTGTCCACCAGGCCCATTGCCTCAACGTCCCTCAGCAGATTTCTTGTGGTCTCCAAATCCAGATTGAGCTTTCTGGCAAGCTCTTCAATGCTTATCCTCTCCTCGTAGCTCAGAGCTCTGAGCACATCCAGCCTCCTTGGCACCTCTGCGAGATATATGTCCAGATCTATCCTCTCGTCTTCAAGGATCATCAGAGGGGATGCGTTTTAATACTCTAAAAGCTTTACTTTTTTCGATGGTTGCCGGGACTGTTCCAGGAGTGGCGGGAGTTGGGCCTGCGCTGATAGACTACATACACCTCATCGACTCCTTTCCCAAGCCCGGAGGTCATGCTGTTGTGAAGGAAACCCACAGAGTTCCTGGAGGTGCCGCAGCAAACGTGATATATGGGCTCTCAAAGCTCGGCGTAGCCTGTCACTTCTACTCCACCATCGGTAAGGATGAAGATGCCGAGCTTTTCCGGAGGAGCATGGAGGAGGTTGGAGTGAAGCTCGTCCTCAACACCACAGATGCCAGAACCGGCAGAGTGGATGTGTACGTGGATTCGGCAGGAGAAAGAACGTTCTTCGTGCATCCAAACGCTGCGGGAAAGCCCGAATTGCGGATGGGAAGTGAAGATTTTCAGGTTAACAGCTTCTTCTACCTCGACCCGTTCCCGTCCCATCTGAGCTTCGACACGCATCTGGAGGTGGCGGAGAGGGCAAAGGAGTATGATTGTACGGTCATACTCAATCCTGGCTACCCCTACACCTCCCTGGGCTTCAGAGTGCTGAAAGAGCTGTTGCAGCACGTTGACATACTCATTCTCTCTCAGCCGGAATTTTCCATGCTTGGTGTGGGCGAAGCTGAGATGCTCAGGTACGTGAGCACACTGGTAATTACGCTGGGAAGAAGCGGAAGCGTTGCTGTAACCAGAGAGGGCAGACATTTCAGGCCGGCCTATGAGGTTAAGGCAGTTGATACCACCGGAGCCGGCGATGCCTTTGCGGCAGGCTTTCTCTACGGCTACATAAGCGGGTATGAAATTGAGAGGTGCCTGAAAATGGGAAACTTCGCTGCAGCCTACTGCATTCAGAGGGTTGGAGCAAGGAACTTTCCCACAAAGGAGGAGATTGAGGGAATCGTTTAGTATCAGCCAGTCCACGCTAATCCAGCAGCTTCATCAGCGGATACTTCAGCTCCTCATTCCACTCCAGCACCGCCTCAGCCCTCTCGCCTTCCACCTCAACCACGACACGAGCCTCTATCATCGAACCGTCTAAGGAGGTGTAGCTGAAGGCTGAGAGCTTCTCCTTAAGTGCGTCCCTCCTGATCTTAACATTGGCCTCCACAACATAGGGTTGAAGCTTGACGCAGCTCTCAATGGCTTTTTCAAGAATTTCAGCATTCTCCATGCTCACGGGAGCACCAATAAATTGATGGAATAGGGCTCCAAGCTTTATTCCGGCTTCAAAGGCCGCCCTTTCAGCTTTCCCTGACACCTCTTATCACCTCTACCAGCGGGTAGGCTGCGTACGCAGAAGTGAAGAATATCAGGGCGTACGAAGCATCCCTGACGAAGATTGAAACTATCAAAACTGCCGCAAAAAGGGTGAGAAGGGACATGTCCCTTATTTTTACGTACTTCCACCTGCTGACCATAAGAAGTGAGAGCAGAATAGCTAGGAAAGGTGCGACCTGAAGGTAGGAGAGGTGAATTACCGATGACAGGAGCAGACCTGATGCCGTTATGGGCATTCCTACAAAATCGTCGCTATCTGTAACGTTGAACCTGGCGAGCCTGAAAGCACCTGCAATTAGATATGCCAGGGCGATGGGGAACAGGGTTTCTGACGTGCTCCGCAGCATCATGGCTGGCAGCACCCCAAAGCTGACAAGGTCCGCCAGAGAATCCAGCTCCTTTCCAAACTCCGAATTCCCCTTTCTTGTGGCTATGTAGCCATCGGCCCCATCCATCAAGGCGGCAAGATAAACGAAAAGGGCTGCCTTTTCAACGTCGCTGAATACATAGCCAATGCCAGCGAGCCCAAAAGAGAGGTTGAGGAATGAGAAGACGTCAGCCAGCTTCATACGCAACGGTTTCCCCGGCCTTAACTTTCTCTCCGACCTTTTTCACGAACACCACACCTTCCGGCACCTCAAGTACAACCCGTGAGCCGAAAATTATGGCTCCAATTCTCTCCCCCTTCTGAACTCTGGCACCCTCCTCAACCCTGCAGATTATCCTCCTGGCAAATATGCCTGCAACCTGAACCACCTTGAAAAGACCTTTCTCGTTCCTGATATATATCTCATTCCTTTCGTTCTCCTCTCCACCACTCCTCCAGAAAGCTGGCCTGAATTTTCCCTTCTTGTAAACAACACTCTCCACAACACCCTCGACGGGTGAGCGGATGACGTGGCAGTCCAGCGGGCCGAGGAATATCTCCATCCTGCTGCCTGCTATATAATCTATCCTGCCGTCAGCCGGAGACACGATTCCATCGCCAATTTTCCGGTCAGGGTCACGGAAGAAGAAGGCGATGAATGCAAAGAGGGCCAGAGACACTGCCGCCATATTCCAGCTGCCATAACTGACGAAAAGCATGATTAACAGCAAGGTTATCAGAATTGGAAAAAAACCCTCACGCAGAAGCAATTCTGACCCTCCAGAACGACTTCAGAGCGTCATAAAGTCTGAATATAAGGTCTGCGAGTTCCGGCAGTATTTTGAATACAGCGAGAGATATGGCGATAAGGGCAAGAGTGGCGCCGAACTTGCTTATTATATTGTGTGCGATGAAAAAGCTTGTGTCAGGGTCGCCAAAAATAGAGTAGCCGTAGACTGCGATAATGAACGTGTTTCTGAAAAGGTTCAGCACGTAGATGACGGGAACTGAGACCAGGAAAGCCTTCACCTTTCTCCTGACGTCGGCCCTCACACCCAGTACCGCACCGGCAAAAAGCGACATGCTCTCTATACCCGTACATGCCAGGATTATCTCAACAAACCGTCCTCCGAGGGTCAGGGTATTCCATTCATAAATCTCGATTGGAATCCCGAGAAAATTTGCCAGAATGGCAGTTTGAAGAGTGACCGTTTCAATGATTGCCGTTTTGAGATAGCCACTCAGTGCAAAGGGGAAATAGAACAGAGATGCCAGAGCGGAGAATGCGGTTACCTCTCTGTACGTCTGTGTGTTCTCAGCATCCCTGTACGAGGCGATGGAGATTGCAGTGAAGAGGGCAAACGCCGCCACCATCAGAAATGCGTTGAAATAGTCGGATATGGACAGGTAGTATGGAAGTTTGAGGAGCCAGGAAACTCCGAAGATGAACCACCCTGCAAGCGACAGCACTCTGAACCCTGTGAAGGCAAAAAGGAGCATAAAGGGGACTGCCAGTATGACCAACTCCATGGTGTGCCAAATTTCTGTTGAGTATTTAAATTCATTGGGGGAAGTCCAGCAAAACGACATCCGCCATGCTGCACTTGTCGGTTAATGGGATTCAGGTCGTGTGTTCAGGGGCAGATGGCTATCCTTCTCGACCACAGGCAATCTCCGCAGCTTGGGGAGTTGCCAAAGCAGTCAGATTGCGTTGAGGCGGAGAAGTAGCACCCCTCTGCAAGCTTGCAGTCGATGCACGAGGCGTAGAGGGAGTTATCAACCACGTACCTGAACACCACGTACTCGTCCTTGAGCCAGATGTCCTCCAGGCTTTCCTCACTTACGTTGCCAAAGGAGTGGGATTCCACTCTCACTTCTCTCCCCAGGATGTATTCTTTATAGGAGTGGAGCAGCCTGTAACAGGGGGAAACGCTGCCATCCCACCTGACAACGGCGCTCCTCCTCTTTACGAACTCACACCTCCTTTCGGTTCTGATCCTGAATTCCGGTAAGACGTACTTGGGCCCTTTAAAGCACTTTCTTATGAACTCGTCCACATATCCGTTCTCAGCCTCTCCGTAAATGGCCGCATTGGCGGTTTCCTCAGACGTCGGGATGATGTTGGAGATTATCACCTCTGCTACCCCTATCTTCCTGAGTTCGGGAAGATGTGGCAGATGTGAGACGTTCTCCCTTGTAACCACGAACTCCACCCCTATTGTGGGCTTTTTGGACCCCATTTCCTCCTTCACTCTGTCAAGCAGAATTATGGCATCAATAATTTGTTGCGAGTCAGTATGCCCGATATCGCTGAACGCAGGTGGCATGCAATCCAATGAGAAATAGACCCTGTCGACCCCCAGCCTTACAATTTCTTCGGCAACTTTATCCATGAGAATTCCGTTGGTTGAGAAAGCCACCCTGTATCTCTTAGATGCCACTTCCACGAACTCCAGAAAATCCGGGTGGATCGTGGGCTCACCGATACCTCCAAAAAACACTTCTTCCATCCTTGGAAACTTCTCAGCCTGATTCATAAGCTCCCTGAACAGCTCACGGCTCATGTCCCCGTCTTTTTCCTCCCAGCTACTTCTGAAGCACATTCTGCATGAGAGGTTGCATCGATTCGTGATCTCAACGTAGAGCTTCCTAAGGTCGAGCTTCTTCTCCAGAAGCACGTACCCTCCGTTCGTGCTTACAGCCAGATACTCTCTGATAACATCCATTTTGTTATCCATTCCGCTTGCCATTTCACCTACCATTTTATCCATCCACCTACAACAGTCTACCGGCGGTAACATTAGCGTTTCCCCTAACAGTTTAGCCCGATATGTATTATTATGCATAACGAATGTTTTAAATATTCTGAATCAATTTCTAAATATGGAGTACACTGTTTTGAGAGTGGATTTGAGTAAAGACAAAATCACAGAGGAGAGGATTGGCGAAAAAACTATCCAGAAATTTCTCGGCGGGAGGGGCTTGGGAGTAAAAATTCTCTACGACGAGACGAAACCGGGCATGGACGCCTTCGATCCAGAAAACAGACTCATCTTCATGACCGGCTACGCAACCGGCACGCCAGTACCGCTGAGCGGGCGATTCCACGTGATAACAAAGTCTCCGCTGACTGGCGGAATTGGAGACAGCAACTGCGGCGGCCAGTTCGGGCCGAAGCTCAGATTTGCCGGCTACGACGGCATAATCTTCCAGGGAAGTGCTGATGAGCCCGTCTACCTCTACATCGAAGATGGACATGCTGAGCTGAAGGACGCAAGCAGGATGTGGGGCAAGGGAACATGGACGACGGAGGACATGATAAGGGAAGAAGTTGGCAAAGAGGTAAACATTGTCAGCATAGGGCCGGCTGGAGAGAACAGGGTCATGCAGGCTGCCATAATAAACGACAAGCACAGAGCTGCTGGAAGAACGGGAGTAGGAGCAGTTATGGGCTCAAAGAACCTGAAGGCCATAGCTGTTAAGGGCAACAGAAAGCCTGAGATTCAGGACGAGGCCAAGCTGAAGGAGGCCGTCGAAAACATCAGGAAGATCGTCAGAGAGAATCCTGTGACTGGAGAATCGCTGCCGAAGTACGGAACTGCGGTGCTGGTGAACATAATAAACGAGACCGGCGGTTTTCCGACGAGAAACTTCAAGACGGGAGTGTTTGAGAAGGCAGAAGACATAAGCGGCGAGAGGATCGCTGAGACGGTTCTTGTCAAAAAGAAGGCCTGCTGGGGATGCATCGTTGCATGCGGAAGGGTAAGCAGGGTAACAGCGCCACCATACCAGGTGGACGGAGAAGGGCCGGAGTACGAGACTGCCTGGAGCCTCGGAGCCATGTGCGGTATCAGCGACCTCAACGCCGTTGTGAAGGCCCACAACATCTGCGACGACCTCGGCATGGACCCCATAAGCTTCGGCTCCACAGTTGCGTGCGCCATGGAGCTTTATGAGAACGGGAAGATACCCGAGGAGAAACTCGGCGGGCTGAAACTTGAGTGGGGTAACCCGCAGACGGTTGTTGAGCTGGCATGGAAGACTGCATACAGAGACGGGTTTGGAGATGAGATTGCAATGGGTGCAAAGAGACTCGCTACCAAATACGGCATGCCCGAGCTCAGCATGGACGTGAAAGGCCTTGAGCTCCCGGCCTATGACCCGAGAGCCTACAAGGGGCACGGCCTTGGTTATGCTACTTCCAACAGAGGAGGGTGCCACCTCAGAGCCTACATGATCGCTCCCGAGGTGCTGGGCATTCCCGAAAAGCTCGACCCGCTTACGCCTGAAGGTAAGGCAGAGTGGGTGAAGATTTTCCAGGACCTGTTCTGCGTCGTGGACTCCATGGTGGTCTGCAAGTTCACCACCTTTGCCATTGGAGCGGAGGAATTCGTCAGCGTAACCAACCCGATTACAGGCTGGGACTGGACTGCTGACGACATAATGAAGGCTGGAGAGAGGATTTACAACCTTGAGAGGCTCTACATAAACAGAGAGGGCTTCGACGGGAAAGATGACACGCTGCCGAAGAGGCTGCTGGAGGAGCCCATGCCTGAAGGGGCTGCCAAGGGACATGTGGTTGAGCTGCAACAGATGCTGGAGGAGTATTACAGAATTAGAGGGTGGGTTAACGGGAGGCCGACGGAAGAAAAGCTTAAAGAGCTTGAGATTCCCTAATATTTTTTGAATGAAAACCAAAAGAGTTAAATTCAAATTTTTTGCCACGCTTCAGGAGGCGGGAAGAGAGGTTGAGGTGGAATTCGAAGGCTCAACTCTGAGAGACGCATTCGAGGCTCTTTTTTCAGCATACCCAGTTTTGAGGGAGAGAATTATGGAGAATGACGGGATCAGGGACTTTTACAAGGTCTTCGTGAACGGCAGGGACATTTACCACCTCGGGGGTCTTGAGACCGAGCTAAGAGATGGAGATGTCGTTGCCGTCTTTCCGCCGGTTGCCGGTGGTTCAGAGCCCTGAAGTTGGCCCTTATGTACAGATAGGCCAGAAACACTTAATTCTTGAGAATCTAATCCCTATGCTTGCTGAACTTGTACCTCCTGAAGCTGAGATTGCTGAGTGCAACGATCCACATCTCGACCTCATCTCTAAAAGCCTCATCCCTCAGATGGAGCCCGCTACTGGAGAGGACTGCGACCTCTTCCCCATCGCACAGGAACTCAACCAGCTCCTCTCTCCTCATGATTCTTATTTCCAGAGGCGGGTCAGGGATGATTATTGTTTCGTCGCTGAAAATGGCCTTCCCGTCGAGAATTTTCCTGAGACCCTCAAAGGACTCCATGATTTTCCTGCATGCTTCGCCACGCATCCAAACCCTACTTTGCTAAAAATTTAAAAAATGTATGGTGGGAAGCGGAGCGATGGATGAACAGATACATTCACTCGACATAGTTGTGGCGGGAGTCGGAGTGGCGGGAAGCTTCGCTCTGTCCTCCATTTCCGACGAGCTTGATGTTGCCGGAATCGATAGGAGAGAGAAGCCTGGCTACCCTGTAGAATGCGGCGAGATCGTCCCGACGAAGAGCGAGATGAAGCTTTTGCTTCCCGAACTCAGCGATGACGATTACTCAATCTTTGACATCCCAAGGCGCTTTGAGAGCAACAGAACGAAGTACTTCTGCTTTGTACTACCAAACGGGAAGTCATTCCACGTTGAGTTCGAGATGCACGTTGTTAAGAGAGACGAGATGATACAGACCGTTGCCCAGGAATCTGGAAAGGTGCTAATGCTGAAAAGAAGAATTGTTTCCTTCAACAACGGCAGCCTGAAGCTTGAGGATGGGGAAGAGGTTAAAAGCAGGGTCGTCATTGCTGCTGATGGAGCCAATTCGAGAATTGCCAAGGATCTTGGGGTGTGGAAATACAACGTCGTCCCGGCGAAGCAGTACGTCATGGAGGGCGTTGAGTGCGATGACGACACAATCTACATGTACGTGGGCAATGAGATAGCAGCAGGCGGCTATGCCTGGATAATACCCAAAGGCGATGGTGTCGCCAACGTGGGCGTTGGATTCAGAAAGGAGTTTGCGAGGCCTGGCGACAACATCCACAAAGCCCTTGACAGGTTCGTGAAGGAGTACCCCCACAGCTCTCCCATGCTCAGGGATGCAAGAATAACATCCAAAATCGGAGCAGTAGTGCCCGTTGATCTGCCCCTTGAGAGGACAGTTTACGGCAATGTGATGCTGGTGGGAGATGCTGCGAGCATGGTCATCAGCCACGTTGGTGCCGGGATTCCAACATCCATGATCGCCGGAAAGGTGGCGGGAGAGATAGCATCCCGGCACTGCCTGAACGGGGAGCCTCTTGAGAGGTTCGAGGAGGAGTGGAGGAGAAGGCTGCTTCCAGCAATGCAGCGGAGCTACTTCATAAAGAGGGTGTGGGATGTTATCGGAGAGAGGGACGAAAGAATAAACAGGGTTCTCAGCCTGGCAAGCGACAGGGACATGGGAAAGATATTGAGGAGCCAGATCCCCCTCAAGCTCAGGTTATCGAGATTTATGCTCCCTCTGATGTCGTTTCTTTAGTGGTATTTACAGGCTCCCGATCCATGACAGCTCATTTGACTGCTGTAACTCCTCCACCGGCAAGGTAATACCGGCGTTTTAAATATTACCGTGTAAACTTTATATATTGCCGGGAGTAGAGTATCTCAATGTTTGGCTCCTATGAATTCGGTGTTACGCTAACATTCGGCGACGTCAGAATTGAAAGCTACGAAGAGGATGGCTTTTACGTTTATCGCAGGCAGTCTCAGGAACAGGAGGTCCGAAAGGTCATTTCCTTTGCCTCACGCCTCCTCGTCAACCCTTCGGAGCCGGTAAGGCTTCCCAAGGAGGTCACCCATTATCTCCTCATCGAGCTGCAGGAACCGGTTTTTATCGCACCCAACGATGAGCTGACATTTTACGCAACCTTTCCGGTGGAGTTCGGCATATATGTGGCCGGGAAGAAGAACTTTGAGCTTATCGATTCCTTCACGCTCACAAACCCGAAATACACCCTTTACGGCACGCCCAAAGATGGTGTGATATGCAGGTGGTGGAAGAGCAACGTTCACAGCAAAATTCCCGAAGTTAACCCAAATCTGGAGGGAGTCATGAAAGTTGACATCAAAAACATCAGCGACGACTGGGTCGAGGTTAAGAACCTGGTTTTCGACGCATACCACATGAAGGTTTACTACGGAGACTTTGCCTCCATGCACGCTGCCGTAAGAGTCATCAACACCAAGGTTGCCGAAACTTCGTTCATTGAGAGGCCGATTGCAGAGGGTATGAGGAAGGCTGTTGAACTCTTCAGCCCCGGAAAACTGACTGCTATAAAGAAGGCCTTTGTCATGGAGTGGGGGCTATGATAGACCTGCCAGCCACCCTGTCTGCAGACCTGGCTGAGGTTCTTGGGTTTACCGTATACGGCGACACCACGCTCTACGACATCCTGATATTCACCTTCGTCATTTCCGCAGCGGTCATCATTGCCAGAATTCTCAGGACGAACCTGAGAAGAACTCTGAAGGATAGAATCGCCGGAGACCTGCTCAACATGATAGAGAGGCTGGTCTACTACACCGTCATAGCAATTGGAGTCATCAGCGCCCTCCCGCAGATAGGCGTCAACCTCACCGGGTTGCTGGTTGCCGGAGGCATCGTGGGGCTGGTGATAGGTTTTGCCAGTCAGAGCGTCGTTGCCAACCTGATTTCCGGCCTATTTCTGATTTTTGAGAGGCCAGTCAGGATCGGAGATCAGATTAACGTGGAAGGCGTTTCCGGCTTCGTTGAGGACATCCACATCCTGTCAACAATAGTCAGAACCTACGATGGAGTCTATGTAAGAATCCCCAACGAAAAGGTTTTCTCATCCAGCATAACTAATTATGTTGCAAATGTCGCCAGGAGGTTTGAGTACACGATAGGCATAAGCTACTCTGATGATGCAGGAAAGGCTGTTGAAGTCATCAGAAGGGTTGTTGACAGTCACCCCTTCGCTCTCCGAAACCCGCCGCCAGCCATATTCGTTGACAGCCTTGGAGACAGTAGCGTTAATATAGTTGTTAAAATCTGGGCACCATCAACGGTGTGGTATGATGTTAAAATGGACCTGCTGTGGAGGATAAAGGTAGAGCTTGAGAAAGAGGGGATTACGATCCCGTTCCCCCAGCGTGTAATACACTTCGCTGAAGGAGGTGTTAAGGTTGAATCTGGAAAAGATGTTTCTGCATGAGAAAACGGTGGAGATATTGGTTAAGATTCTTGAGGCTGAGGAGAATGGCGAGGAACCCTATCCTCTGGGAATATCCAAGGAGATCGGCTCGCCATACAGCTACATATCCAAGGTGCTGAGCGAGTTCGAGGCAAACGCTCTGATCGAGAGCGAGTTCAAGGGCAGGATAAGGGTGGTTCGATTCACCGAGGACGGCAGGAAAATTGCAGAGCTCTTGAGGCAGCTGAGAAACGAGCTGAGAAAGGACTTTGTTTCCAGAAAGAAGCTGTTCACGCTCAAGAGCGTGATTGATGAGGTCAATGGTGTTGAGGGAGACGAGAGGCTGAGAAAGCTCATCCCCGTGAAGCTGGAGCTTGAGAAAATAGCAAGTGAGACGGAGGACGAGGAGATCATCCAGGAAGTGAACAGCCTCATGAAGAGGGTGGAGGAACTGATGGGATGATGGTGGAGCTGCTGGACAGAATTGGGGAGTACAGAGATTTTGCCGCATCTCTCCTCACCCAGCTAATAGAGACCGTAGCAGTATCCCCGGATAACGGTGGCCAGGGGGAGTTCGATAAGGCTGAGCTGCTGATGCAGCATCTCGATGGCTTCAGGGTGGAGAGATACGATGTTGAGGATGAGAGGGCCAGGGAAAGCATCAGGCCGAATATAGTTGCAAAGATAAGGGGTGAGAACGAGAGGACGCTCTGGATAGTGAGCCATCTCGATGTGGTTCCGGAAGGCGACAGAACCCTCTGGCACACCGAGCCCTTCAAGGCCACGATTGCTGGCGATAAGATTTACGGCAGAGGAAGCGAGGACAACGGGCAGGCGATAGTCTCGTCTCTCATCGCAGCAAAGGCAATTCTTGATTTAGGCCTGAAGCCGAAGTACAGCCTCGGTTTGGCTTTCGTATCCGATGAGGAGACAGGAAGCAAATACGGAATACAGCACCTCCTGAAGGAGGGCGTCTTCAAACAGGATGACCTGGTTGTTGTGCCCGACGCCGGTTCGCCGGATGGAAGCATGATTGAAATTGCCGAGAAGAGCATCCTCTGGCTGAAGTTCATGGTTTACGGGAAGCAGGGACACGCCAGCAGGCCTGACACGTCATACAACGCTTTCCGGAGAGCGATGAAATTCCTGCGGGATCTGGATAAAGCCCTCCACGCAAAGTTCGATGCAGAAAATGAGCTTTTTTCACCCCCCGTCTCAACCTTTGAGCCCACGAAGAGGGAGAGGAACGTCGACAACATCAACACGATTCCGGGACTGGACGTGAGCTACATGGACTGCAGGATTATCCCGGATTACGACGTGGAGGAGATACTGAAATTCGTTATGGAGTTCAAGAGGGAGTACGAGCTTTCTGACGGCTACAGGATAGACGTGGACATCGTCCAGAAGGAGTCCTCTCCACCCACCTCTGAGAGGAGCGAGGTCGTCCAGCTCTTGAAGAGGGCGTTGAAGATATCCAGGAATATTGATGCGAAGGTTTGCGGTATAGGCGGGAACACCTGCGGGGCTTTCTTCAGGAAGGCTGGCATAGAGACGGCCGTCTGGTGCACGGTGGATGGCGTGGCCCACATGCCAAATGAGTACGCAGTACTGGGAAACATAATTGAGGATGCGAAGACCTTCGCACTGATGCCCTTCCTCTAGGAAATTCTGAATTCAGGAGTCATAAGTTGTAGCTCCGCTAACCGACCCGGGATCATGTTTCTCACCCGGGCGTGGACAGCGGAGCAGTATAACATTAATTTCATAGTATATATTCCTTACTTTTACACTTTTGCTTTTCACCTCCCACAACCTTTGCTTTTGTGAATGTCCCGAATGATGTAAATTCCGGCTCATCGCATCACACTACTTCACTTTCACTCCACTCGAAAAACATTAAATGTTTAAATCAGTGCTCTAAAAGGGATTGATAATGGCGAGAAAAAAGAATGATGCTGGGGAAAAAAATGCTGCTGGGAAGAAGGACGGGAAAGAAAGCTCCGGAGAGGTTGCTGAGGAGTTCGAAAAAATTCTTGATCTGGAAGACCTCCCCAATGTGGGGCCTGCGATTGCCGAAAAATTGAGGGAAGCCGGATTTTCCACCATTGAAGCTGTTGCCGTCGCTTCACCTGCTGAGCTGAGTGCTGCTGCAGAAATTGGCGAGTCGACGGCAGCGAAAATCGTTACTGCAGCAAGAAAGCTGGCAGACATTGGAGGCTTTGAAAGCGGGGAGAAAATACTGGAGAGGAGGAGAAAGGTCGGCAAGATAACGACGGGCAGCAAGGACCTGGACAGGCTTCTCGGCGGAGGCGTTGAGACCCAGGCCATAACGGAGCTCTTTGGCGAATTCGGTTCTGGAAAAACGCAAATATGCCACCAGCTTGCCGTCAACGTGCAGCTTCCCAGAGATGCCGGAGGGCTGGAGGGAGCAGTTATAG
>CAZHKD010000029.1:0-16319 GCA_964533255.1 uncultured archaeon
TAAGCTTTCCGATGAATCTCGACAGATACAGGCCAGAGAACCTCAGAAGGCCCTCAACAGGGATGATAAACATCCATCCCATCCAGAGAGGAGGAATACTGACAGATGAGGCGAGAAGGGTAATTGATGAATGGGCTGATGGTTATTCTGTCTGCGACCTCTGTTTTGAGGGCAGAGTTGACCTCATAAGAAACCCCCCCATTGAGGAGTTCAAGAAGGACGTTGCGGAATTCCTCAACATGGATGACGTTCGCTTCACTGCTGGGGCAAGACACGCAAAGTTCGTGATTATGACTGGCTACGCTGATGGCAGCGTGGTTCTCGACTCGCTGGCTCACTACACATCCTACATCGCTGCCGAGCTCAACGGGCTGAAGGTTTATGAAGTCCCGAACTCAGGCTATCCCGAGTTCAAGATTCACGCTGAAGGATATGCGGAGACATTTGAGAGGGTTAAGGAAGAAACGGGCAGCTATCCGTCACTTGCCCTCCTCACCCACGTGGACTACAGGTACGGAAACGTTGCCGATGCGAAGGAGATTGGAAAGGTCTGCAGGGACTATGGCGTGCCCCTCATCCTGAACACCGCCTACAGCTCTGGAATAATGGAGATTGACGGGAAGAAGATATACGCGGACTTCATCGTTGGCAGCGGGCACAAAAGCTGGGCCGCAACAGCTCCAATAGGCATCCTGGCAACGAATTTCGAAAACACTGACAAGATTTTCAGAAAGTCGAAGCTGAGGGGAGACTGGAGCGGCAGGGCTTTCACCAAGAAGGAGGTGGCATTTTTCGGGTGCTCTCCTGTGTATGGCTTACCTGTGATGACCCTCATGGCATCATTTCCCGCCGTCGTTAAGAGGGTTAAGGAGTGGGATAAAGAGGTTGAGAAGGCAAGATGGTTTGTGAGGGAGATGGAGAAGATTGAGGGAGTCCAGCTCATAGGCGAGAGGCCTAAAGCCCACACCCTGATGCACTTCGAAACGCCCACATTTCACATGATTGCAAAGAAGCACAAGAAGAGGGGCTACTTCCTCTATCACGAGCTTAAGAAGCGTGGCATCGTTGGAATCCATCCCGGCATGACCAAGAACTTCAAGATAAACGTTTACGGGCTGAGCTGGGAGGAGCTCGAGAAGGTTGCGAATGCATTTAAGGAGATTGCGGAAGAGCACGGAGTGGAGGTGGAGGATTGAAGGGCGACGCATTCAGAAGGTACTTCGAGATTCCCGGGAAGCCGGTTGCAGTTAAACTTTTGAAGGAGGAGGCTGATGGGGTTACTGAAGGAAGCCTCAGGTACTGCGAGGCTGTAAAGCTCGCCTCAGCGGGACAGAGAATAGTTCTGAACGAATTCAACCTGTCGTGCAGCGGAGCAGAAGTTTCGCTCGGCCTCATCGAGCCGCTGTTTGAGGATGAGGGAGAAGAGAACCGTGAGATTATAAAGACGGTAATAGTGGAGCCCTACACCGGGCAGGAATGTGATGCTGTTCTGGTTGTGGTGACTCCAGAGAAGGCCATGAAGATAGGGGCAACCTACGCACAGCTTTTTAGCGAACCAGTATCTGCCAGATTTTCCGGAGAGAATGCTGTGTGCGGTGAGGCAACCCGGGAGGTTATTGACAGTGGGAAGCCCAACGTTTCGTTCCTGTGCGAGGGCGCCAGAGAGTACGGCGGGTATGCGAAGGATGAGATTGTAATCGGCTTTCCGGCTGAGGTATTCAGGAAGATGGACGAGGCAATAGCCAAGGAGCAGATAAGGGCCCTCTGCGGGTGCCTGATGGATGACCTGCCAAAGAGGGTCATCGAGAAGTTCGAGGAGATGGGCTTTGACAAGGCAACGGACCACTTCATGGGAATGCACAACGGGAAGGTTGTGAAGCTCTACGTCATGAAGGGAGAGAAGCTCAGCGGCGTGGCAGTCTTCACCTCCGTCAAGTTCAGGAGCGAGGAGGAGGCAGAGAAGGTGGTTGAAAGCTATAAGGGAAGCGGTTTGCTCTACCGCAGGGAAAACTGGGTTGATGTTTCAAAAATCATCGAGTTCGATGACCTTGAGAGAGCTGTCAGAGAGCCGGATTTCGACAGAAGACTTTTCGGTGTTATCAACGAAGTTATCAGGGAGGCAAAAGATTTAAAGGCTTTAACGAGAATGGTTTAACGGTGTTTATAAAATGAAGGTTCCGTGCGAGGTGATGGCCTCAAAGGTAATCCCCATGATAAGGGGTGAGCTTGCCAGAGAGCTTGTAGCGAGAGGCCACTCAAAGAAGGAAGTAGCCGAGATTCTCGGCGTCACGATTGCTGCAGTCTCCCAGTACACCAGCAGAAAGAGGGGAGACACAAGCGATGAAGAGATAAAGAAGATCGTCAGAGAAATCGTTGACGATTTTGAGGCCGGGAGAATCAGCAAGGACGACCTGAACGTCAAGCTCTGCTTTGTGTGCAGCACTGTGGGGAGGCAGGGTATTGAGTAGCTCGGGTAGCTGAGGGGTAGGCAGTCTGTTGTTCAGAAAATTAGGGAAAACTTTGGGTAGTTAAATTCTTCATCCATTCTTCACTTCATCTGGCAATCCCGGAAACTCCAACCTTTTCTAGCCTTTTATCTTGCTGGAAAGCTGTCTTCCCATCTCCACGATCTTCCGATAATCGTCTGCAGAAGGTGGTCCATTTATCTCCAGCGAACCAACAAGCTCTATTTTCGTTGGAGCGAGGATTTCCAGTGCCTGCTTAACGGCTCCTCCACTCCATCCATACGAGCTCAAGACGGCACCGTACTTCAGAGGTGGGCGTAACGCTCTAACCAGATACGATGCATATACGGCAAGAGGGTGCATCCCACCCAGAACTGTTGGTGTGCCCAGAACGATCGCACGGGAATCAACGAGCTCTTTAGCTATCTCGCCTATATCAGCGGTTTGCAGATCATACAGGCTCACCTCGACGCCCTCGGACATCAGCGTTTCAACCATTGCTCTTATCATCGCTTCCGTGGAGCCCCACATGCTGACATAAACCACAATTGCTTTCTCCTCCGTTTCCCCTGCAGTCCACTTCCGATAAGCCTCCAGAATCCCATCAGGATCTTTGTAGATGGGGCCATGACTCGGTGCAATGATTTTAACCTCCAGCCCCTTTAGCTTATCGAGGGCTTTTCTGCCCATGTTCCTGAAAGGCATCATTATCTCCCCGAAGTACCTCTTTGCAAGAAGGAGCACGTCCTCAACATCCTCATCGTAGAGCCCCAAGGCGGTATGGGCTCCAAAGAAGTCACAGGAGAACAGAACTTTGCTCTCCACGAGATACGTGAACATTGTTTCAGGCCAGTGGAGCCAGGGAGCCTCGATGAATTTCAGGGTTTTGCCACCGAGGTCAATTGTGTCTCCATCTTTGACCGTTTTTATTCTATCCCTTGGCACGTTATAATAGACGTGTGCCATCTTTGCGCCTTTTTCTGTTGTTACAAGCGTCGCATTTTCGCTCATCTGCATTATGTGAGGAATTCCAGCTGCATGGTCCGGTTCAGCATGGTTCATCACAATGTAATCCAGATCAGCCAGACTTGAGATCTGATTGATTTTCTCTGCCAGTTCTTTTTCGAATCCTGGATTCGTGGTATCGATAAGCGCAGTTTTCTCATCACCCTTTACTAAGTAGGCGTTATACGTCGTTCCAGTCGGGATCGGGATCAAGGCGTCGAAAATTCTGCGGTTCCAGTCCTTTACACCCACCCAGAATACGCCATCGGATATTTCGGGCACGCAGTACATTTTCACCATTTCTATCATCTCCTGATAGTTTACATTTCACCCTGACACCTTAAAGGTTGTGATAACTGGATGCTGTCATTGGGGGATTAATCAACAAAAGCTATGCATTGGCGTTTCCTTGGACATTAATACTACATTGAGAATCAAATGAGGTTCCGGGACGGAGGAGGGGCAGGAAGGGTGGGATAATGAGAAACAATTGGTGGAAAAACGGGAAGTTGCGAGAATTACAAAAGGTCACCGAAAGGTTATTTAGCAGGGTTAATTCTGCTTAACTCATGAAATCCTCCAGAATACCTGGCTTTTACAAGATGACTGTTGAGGAAAGGCTGGAGAAGGTGGCCGAATTTGCTGGGCTTGATGAGGGTGACAGGGAACTCCTGCTCGGCAAAGCATTGCAGCTTGATGTTGCTGACAGGATGATTGAAAACGTTATAGGCACCTTTGAACTTCCCATGGGAATAGCAACAAACTTCCTGATTGATGGCAGGGATTATCTCATCCCCATGGTTATCGAGGAGGCGAGCGTTGTGGCTGCTGCCAGCAACGCTGCCAAGATGGCCCGCGCAAAAGGAGGTTTCTTCACCTCCGCTACCCCGCCGGTAATGATTGCTCAGGTTCAGGTTACAAGGCTTAGCGACCCCTATGGAGCGAAGATGGAAATTCTCAGGCATAAAGATGAGATAATCGCAAAGGCAAACGAGCAGGACCCCGTTCTGGTGGAGCTGGGCGGTGGTTGCAGGGATATTGAGGTGAGAGTGATAGACACCTTCAGGGGCCCCAACGTCATCGTTCACCTCCTTGTGGATGTCAGAGACGCCATGGGTGCCAATGCCGTCAACACGATGGCTGAGGCTGTTGCACCCCTCATCGAGAGGATTACAGGCGGTAAGGTCTACCTGAGAATAATCTCAAACCTTGCAGTTTACAGGCTTGCCAGAGCCAAGGCCGTGTTCGATAAGGAGACGATAGGTGGAGAGGAGGTCGTGGAGGGAATAATGGAAGCATACGCCTTTGCGAAAGCCGACCCCTTCAGGTGTGCAACCCACAACAAGGGCATAATGAACGGCGTGTCTGCGGTTGTTATAGCGACGGGGAACGATTTCAGGGCTGTTGAGGCGGGAGCCCACGCCTATGCTGCGATGGGAGGCTACAAACCTCTGACTACCTACGAGGTAAACAAAGACGGCGACCTGGTTGGCACCATCGAGCTTCCCGTTGCCGTTGGCGTCATAGGGGGAGCAACCCGCGTCAATCCGCTGGCAAGAGTTGCCCTCAAGATTCTTGGCGTAAAAACGGCTGAGGAGCTTTCAAGGGTTATAGCTGCCGTCGGCCTCGCCCAGAACTTCGCCGCTTTAAGGGCTCTGGCAACCGAAGGCATACAGCGGGGCCACATGGAGCTTCACGCAAGGAACATCGCCATGATGGTTGGGGCTGTGGGAGATGAAGTGGATAAGGTTGCTGAGGTTCTGGTGAAGGAGAGAAAGGTGAGGATGGATAGAGCTAAAGAAGTGCTGGCAGAGCTAAGGTCGGGGAAGAGGTAGCGGGTTCAATTTTTAAGATTCCAGACTCCATAACAATGCCCTCTTTTTATTCCACCTGTGCCCCGGGCCTTGAGGATGTGGCAGCAAAGGAGATAGAGGAGCTCGGGGGCAGGATAACAAGGCTGAGCAGGGGCAGAGTTTACTTTGAAGGAGACATTAAGCTTGTGGCAACCCTCAACTACTGGGGGAGGACGATTGAGAGAGTAATTCTTCTTTTGAAGGAGGCTCAGGCGAATAACCTGGATGAGATTTACGGGGAAGTAAGAGGGCTTGACTTCTCAATCATAAAGCCCCACCAGAGCTTTGCCGTCAGAAGCAAAAGAGTTGGCGTGCACGATTTCACCTCCATCGACATCGCCAGAGTTGCGGGACAGGCGGTTATAGACAGCTATCTTGCATCCAGATCAGTAAGGCTGAGGGTTAATCTGGACGAACCCGATGTAATCGTGAGGGTTGAGCTCATTGACAGCACGCTTCTGGTGGGCATAGACACAACCGGCGATGAGGGGCTCCACAAAAGGGGCTACAGAGTCTACCAGCACCCTGCTCCGCTGAACGCCACCATTGCGGCGTCGATGGTAAGGCTGTCTGGCTGGAAGTGCAGCGAGGTTCTCGTCGACCCCATGTGCGGGAGCGGAACGATACTTGTCGAGGCTGCGATGATGGCAGGAAACGTGCCACCAGGGAAGTTCAGGGATGAGTTTGCCTTCACGAGGATTTTCGGAGATGAGCTGCTGGAAGAAGTTAAAGGTTACCGGGAAAATCTGGAAGTCTCCACACCAACGCTAATCGGTATCGAGAGGTTTGAAAAGCATATAAGAGGAGCCAAGCAGATTCTGGAATTCACTGGCTTTGATTTTGTAAAATTGATGAAAGGAGACGCCACCAGACTGGATGAATTTCTGGATGCCGGTGGAGTGGATGTTTTGATTACCAATCCACCCTACGGGCTCAGAATTGGTAAAAAAGGTATAATCCAGGATTTATACTCTGGATTCCTCAACTCCGCCAGCAGAGTTCTGAAGGATGGAGGCAGAATAGTGATGATAACTCCGGAGAAGGAACTTGTGAGAAGTTTAGCTGAGAGTGCCGGGTATTCTGTTGAAGAGAGGCCGATATCCTATGGTGGAATTGATGCCGGCATCTTCGTTTTGCGAAAGGTTTATTATCGCTCCTAGGCACTTGGGCAAGGATGCTCCAAGAGCTTGAATTTGGGCTATACATCACAGCAGTCGGTATGGGTGGCGTATTCACAATACTCTCTCTGCTTGCTCTGTTCATGTATCTCATGGGGAGAGTGGACAGGAGCTTGAAAGCCGAGGTTAAAGAATTAGAGGCAAAGATTAACAGAAATGAGGAGATTGCCATAATTTCTGCCGCTCTTGCTTACCATATGGAATGGGAAGCAGACGCCATTCAATTTATTGGTTCAGATAGCTGGAAGAAATTCGCGAGAGAGTATTCCCTGAGGAGATGACCATGAAGAGATTTAGGATAGTCGTCGATAATAGCGTGTATAGCGTTGCAGTTGAGAGGCTGGGGGTAGGGAGGTACAGAGTTAAGCTTGGGGACAAAGTGGCTGAAGTGAGCGTTGAAGAGGAGACGCCAAAAATAACTTCTGTCAGGAGGGAGGCAGCTCCAGTCACTCCTGCTCTCAAAGCTGAAAAGGAGTCCCAAAAGCCTGCTGCAGTTTCCGGAGCTGTCACAGCAATGCTTCCGGGAGTCGTTCTTAAGATTTTGGTATCTCCTGGAGATAGCGTGAAAGCGGGTCAGCCGATCATGGTGCTTGAGGCAATGAAGATGGAGAACGAGATCGTCAGCCCGGTAGATGGCGTTGTTCACGAGATCAGAGTTAAAGAGGGAGATAAGGTTGAGACAGGAGACCTGCTTGCGGTGGTTCAATGATTGGGCTTACAGCCATCCCCTACCTGACTCCCGGCAACGTGATAATGATTTTAATCGGCCTGGTTCTGATTTATCTTGGCATCCACAGGCAGATGGAGCCGCTTTTGCTTGTTCCGATAGGAATCGGGGCGATCCTGGCCAACATTCCCGGCGGCGACATCGCAGGGGATGGAGTATTCGGCCTGTTCTTGAAGTACCTAATATCCACCGAAATAGTTCCCCTTCTGATATTCCTCGGTCTCGGTGCGCTGACAGATTTCGGCCCCCTGCTGGCGAACCCCATCACCTTTCTGCTGGGTGCAGCAGCCCAGCTCGGGATATTCATAGCCTTTCTCGGAGCCCTTTTTCTCGGCTTCACACCCCAGGAGGCGGCCAGCATAGGCATAATCGGCGGTGCTGACGGGCCGACAACGATATACACCACAACCATCCTGGCTCCGCACCTCCTTGCTGCAACCGCTGTGGCTGCGTACAGCTACATGTCGCTCGTCCCCCTCATCCAGCCTCCGATAATCAGGGCACTGACAACTCATGAAGAGAGAAGAACCAAGATGAAGCAACTAAGAACCGTCAGCAAAACCACTCGAATCATCTTCCCGATTGCGACCATCATCATAACCGGGCTCCTCGCCCCCAAAGCGCTGCCTCTAATCGGAATGCTAATGACCGGCAACCTCTTCAGAGAGAGCGGCGTCACGGAGAGGCTCGCAAAAGGTGCCAGAGACGAGCTTCTGAACATAATGACCATACTGCTTGGCCTTACTGTTGGAAGCACAATGACTGCTGAAAGCTTCCTGCATCCAAAGACTTTAATGGTTCTTTTACTGGGCGTTATAGCCTTTGCAACTGCCACGGCAGGAGGAGTTCTGCTGGCCAAACTCATGAACCTGTTCCTGAGGGACAAAATCAACCCCATGATCGGCGCTGCAGGTGTTTCTGCGGTTCCCATGTCAGCAAGAGTGGTTCAGAAACTTGCTCTGCAGGAAGACCCGTCCAACCACATCCTGATGCACGCCATGGGGCCAAACGTTGCAGGCGTCATAGGCTCTGCAGCTGCTGCAGGAATTCTGATTTACCTGCTTGGTTAAGTATTTGCCTATAGCATAATGTATGGTGCAGCATAAACATTCTTTACTTTCGCCCCAACCGCAAACCTTCTATTTGTGTTACACCATCTAAACCCTGATGCTCAGCAGTCCTGAAATCTGGCGTGAATTCTTCGAAACATACTACAGAGACGAGATAAATAAACTTGCAAGCCGTATATTGAGCGGCGACGGAAAAAACCGCTCCATTTACGTTAATTTCCTCAACGACTTGGCCATTTACAAGGAGGGCAGGCTCGGAGAGGAGCTGGTCGAGCATCCCGATATTGTTTTGAAGCATGCCGATGAAGGCCTCAGACTTGCAGAGAACATTCATGGTGTTGAACTTGACGGATGCAGAACGCGCGTTATAAACCTGCCTTCCCTGAGAAAGGTCCTGATTCGAGACCTCAGAAGCGACCACATCGCCAAGTTCATAGCGATTGAGGGAATCGTCAGGAAGGTAACAGAGGTCAGGCCAAGGATAGTTACCGCTGTTTTCGTCTGCGGCGTCTGCGGCAAAAGGATTGAGGTAGAGCAGGAGGACGTCACCATAAAGTACCCCTACGAATGCAGGGCGTGCAAGTCGAAGAGGTTTATTCTTGTGCCAGAAGAATGCAAGTCAGTTGACAGCCAGCGAATAAAGATTCAGGAGTATCCTGAGAATCTCAGAGGAGGAGAGCAGCCCCAGAGCATAGACGTCTATCTTGAAGGGGACATAGCTGGAAAGGTAAATCCTGGAGACAGAGTGATAATTAACGGGATTGTGAGGGCAAAGCCCAGGTCTGCTGGCTCGAAGAAGCTCCTCCACATGGACATTCACATAGAGGGCAACAGCATCGAAGTTTTACAGCAAGAATACGAGGAGTTCGAGATTACAGAGGAGGATAGAGAAGAGATAATGAAGCTCGGAGAGGATCCGGAGCTCTACACCAAGATCGTGAGGAGCATAGCTCCCACGATTTATGGTTACGACGACATCAAGCTCGCCATAGCCCTCCAGCTCTTTGGTGGCATCCCGAAGAAGCTTCCAGATGGGACCGAGATAAGGGGGGACATCCACATCCTGCTTGTAGGAGACCCGGGAGTTGCAAAGAGCCAGCTTCTCCGCTATGTCCACAGGGTTGCCCCCAGAAGCGTTTACACAACCGGTAAGGGTACAACCACTGCCGGCCTTACTGCGACTGCCGTGAGGGATGAGGTGGACGGCAGGTGGACCCTTGAGGCAGGAGCCCTGGTGCTGGCAGACAAGGGAGTTGCGCTGGTTGACGAGATTGACAAGATGAGGAGCGAGGATCGCTCAGCCCTGCATGAGGCAATGGAGCAGCAGACCGTAACGGTGGCGAAGGCAGGCATAAATGCCATTTTAAGGGCAAGGTGCGCTCTGCTCGGTGCAGCCAACCCCAAATACGGGAGATTCGATCGCTACCTGCCCATTGCCGAGCAGATCGAGCTCTCACCTACTCTGCTTTCAAGATTCGACCTCATATTCGTCATGACCGACGAGCCGGATGAAGAGAGGGATGCAATTCTCGCAAGGCATGTGCTCGACACCCACCAGCTTGGAGAGAAGCTGGAGAGGATGAAGAACGTGGCTACTTCAGAGTACGCGAGGGAGGCCTTAGAAGTTGAGGCCAGGAGGATTGAGCCAGTTATAAACCCAGAGCTCCTGAGAAAGTACATAGCCTATGCCAAGCGAACAGTTTTCCCGGTTCTGACAGAGGATGCCAAAGAGAGGATAATAGAATTCTATCTGAACCTCAGAGGCAGGGTGAAAGAGAACTCCCCCGTCCCAATCACTGCTAGGCAACTGGAGGCCCTTATAAGGCTGGCAGAAGCTTCTGCGAGAATGAGGCTGAGCGACCGCATAACTGTTGAAGATGTGGACAGAGTGATAAGCATAGTCCGGAGGAGCCTGGAGCAGATTGCCGTTGATCCGGAAACTGGCCAGATTGACATAGATTACGCCTACTCTGGAACTTCAAAGAGTCAGAGAGACAAGATAGTTGTGATCAAGAGGATTGTCGAGGAGCTCGAAAAATCGACTGATAAGGGTGCGCCAGAAGAGATGATTCTGGAGAGGGCTGAGGAATACGGAATCGAAAGAGAAAAATCGAGGGAGATTCTGTATAAAATGAGGCAGAGGGGGGAGCTTTACTGCCCCAAGCCCAACCATTACAGGGTTGTGCACAATGACTGAAGTATAACTCGCAAAAATTATAAAAAATATTTTTAAAAATTTTGGGAATCCTCTGGCCCGAGTAAGTCACTTCACGATGACCTGGTCTCCCTCTTCACCCGTCCTTATCCTTATCGCCCTCTCCACAGGAATTACGAAGATCTTACCGTCTCCAATCTTCCCCGTTCTGGCCGCACTCGTTATGGCTTCGATGACAGCTTCAACTGCCTCATCCCTGACGACTATCTCAACCTTCACCTTTGGCAGCACGTCCACTTCCATGGTTCTTCCCCTGAACTGGAGCGCAATCCCTTTCTGCTCTCCCCTTCCCCTGACCTCCGTTATGGTCATGGAGATGAATCCGCTCTCCTCAAGAGATTCCTTTACCAGATCCAGCCTCTCGGGGCGGATTATTGCTTCAACCTTCTTCATTTTTACCACCTCTTGGCCCTCAGGCGTAGGCCTTCTCACCGTGCTGTGAGATGTCCAGACCTATGTACTCCTCTTCCTCTGTAACCCTCAGCCCGATTGTTGCGTCAATCACCTTGGCAAGGATGTAGGTCACTGCGAAGGCATAGACTACGGCCGCTCCGGCACCTATGGCCTGGGCGATGAGCTGCTGGACGTTGCCATATATTAAACCGGAGTACCCACCTATGGCCTCGCTTGCGAATATGCCTGTGGCAAGTGCACCCCATATCCCGCCTATGCCGTGGACAGCCCATGAATCAAGGCTCTCATCAAGCCCCTTCCTCACCCTGAAAAGCATAGCTTTGTAGCATATCACACCTGCCACCGCACCGATCACTATCGATGACATGGGGTCAACGAAGCCCGCAGCAGGCGTTATGGCCACCAACCCGGCCACCGCACCGCTCACCATGCCGAGGGAACTCGGCTTCCCCCTTAACCATTCGGCAGCAAGCCATGATAGCGCGCCAGCTGCAGCGGCGGTGTTCGTCACCACTACTGCGTTGGCTGCTATTCCATCCGCTGCCAGAGCGCTTCCGCCGTTGAAGCCGAACCAGCCGAACCAGAGCAGCGCTGCCCCAAGCAGAGTCATGGGTATGTTGTGGGGCTCCATGCTGTACTCTCCAAATCCAGCCCTCCTGCCTATCACCATGGCAAGGGCAAGGGCTGAGAAGCCGGAGCTTATGTGAACGACAGTACCGCCTGCGAAGTCGAGGGCGCCGATGCTTGCAGCCCAGCCCCCTCCCCACACCCAGTGTGCCAGGGGGTCGTAGACCAGCGTTGTCCACAGCAACCCGAATACCATGAACGAGCCGAGCCTGACTCTCTCTGCCACAGCACTCGTCAGTATGGCGAGAGTTATTGCAGCAAACGTAAGCTGAAAGACCATGAATATCAGGTGGGGTATTGTTCCATTTGCCTCCATCCCAACGCCTTTCAGCCCGAGGTACTCCAGACTGCCAACGAAGCCGGCTATGTCCGAGCCAAAGGAGAGGGAGTAGCCGAACAGAACCCACTGTATGCTGACCAGTGCGAAGGCTATGAATGAGAGCGAAATCATTGAAACTGCGTTCTTCCTCCTTACCATCCCTCCGTAAAACAACCCCACTCCTGGGGTCATCAGCATTACAAGTGCTGTGGCCACCAGGATCCAGGCTGTGTCTCCGCTATCCAAACTCACTTCAAATCACCTCAGGGTCTCCCTAACCCATAGCCTTTTAAAAGTTTTTAATGAACTGGATTAACTTTTCATAATGCTTCATACTTAATCAAATTTTGGTGAAAGATTTTTACCAATTACCTAAGAAATTGAAAAATATTTAAGCTGAGGGAGTAACGTAAGCAATCTCGAAATTTTAACAACAGGGCGGTTTTTCTGATTAAATTTCACAAAAGTTATGATTCCATCATAAAATTTTTAAAGTTAAGGCAGATAATGTGAGCATGAAAAACCCCGTGCGGGTAACGATCGCGTTTGATGAGAGGAGCTACGAAATTTTCAGCAGACTTAAGGAGAAGTCGAATCAATCCCAGAGCGAGATAATTCGAAACGCTCTCAGGTTTTATTACGAGCATCAGGGTCTTGAGGATTATGACATTGAGAAGCTCAGGATTTATGTTGAAATGCTTGGCGAGGGAGAGCACATAATTCTGGACATAGACCACTGGATTGCCTTTCTGCGTTTCATGGAGACGCATCCCGACAGAGAGAAGTTCTGGGAATTCCACAGGGAGGTTGCAAGGAGCCATGCGGAGCAGTTTAAAGGAAAAACGCCGGAGTACATTCTGGAGAGGCTCGAAGCCTGCAACTTCTTCAGGATTAACAGGACTTCGGAGAGCGAGTTCACGCTGATACTCGGAAATGAGACGGCAAGACATTTCATAAGAACCTTCCTGGAAGAGGTTTTCGAAGGAGCAGGGATAAATGCCGAGATAAAGGAGGATTTAACAAAGCTGAGAGTGAAGGTTTATTAATCTCGACTTTGGGGTTCTGTTTTCCTTGGTTTTGCCTCCCAAAGCCAGTTAACGCTCAAAAGCCAGGCCCACAACAAAGTTAATAAACTTCGTTAAATTATTAGGAAAAGAATGTTCGGCTGGGGAGAACTGGGACTGATAGTGGTACTCGCCGTGATACTGCTTGGGCCCGACAAACTTCCGGAAGTTGCAAGACAGCTGGGGAAAATCTATGCTGAGTATCAGAAGGCGAAAAGGAGGCTTGAGCTGGAGATACTGTACAGTGTGGAGCCACCAAACAAAGAATTTCTTGATAAGATCTACGAGAAGAACCTGAGCGAGGCAATTAAAAAGGAAGTCGAAGTGGCGATGGTGGAAGATGCAAAACAAGTGACGAGAGAAATGACCGGGGAAAATAATTTAAACATCCAAGATGAGGGCAATGTAAAGGAAAGTACCAGGGGAGAAAAGGAAGAGAAAGGTAACGAAAAGAAGGAAAAGGGTGAGAGGGGGTAAAATATGATTGGTGGAATCGGACCAAACGAGCTCATGGCGATTCTGATAATCGCATTTCTGCTTTTTGGAGCGAGCAAACTTCCAGAGCTGGCAAGGAGCCTTGGGAAAAGTGTGGCTGAGTTCAAGAAGGCCCAGAGAGAGGCCGAACTGGAGCTGAGGAGATTCGAGCAGGAGCTAAAAGAGGGCAAATACGAATCAGCGGCAGAAAAGAGGGAGAAGCTGGAGAGCATCGCCAAAACCCTCGGAATTGAAACTGAGGGCAAGAGCGACGAGGAGCTTCTGGAGGAAATAAACAAAGCACTTCCCAAGGAGAAGGCTGAGCCTTAAACAACCACCCGATTACTGACTACCTTACCTTCCTGCCCCTGACGAAGTTATATATCCTTCTCGCCTGCTTTTCCCCGATTCCTTCAACGGTCATGAGCTCCGCCACGCTCGCATTCACAATTCCGTAAACGCTTCCGAACTTTTCCAGCAGCCTTTTTGCCTTCTCCTCCCCGATACCCGGTATCGCCATGAGCATTGCGGTGGCATCGCTTCCCTTCTTTCCCCTGGGCAGAGCCCTCAGCTTCCCCGCTTCAACCTGAGAATTCAGGTACTTCAAAGCTAAACAGAACTCCTCCTCGTCCCTCACCTGAACCGGTGTAACGGTTCCACCGCTCTCCCTAAGGGCGACTGAAATCAGGCTGCCAATGTATGCTCTCCTGTCTATCCTGTCGGCAACAAGGCTGAAATCGCCTATGATGAACAGGAAGGACTTCTCGAAGCTTGACGAGAGGCTGTAAAGCTGGTTGAATAGCCTGCCATCTGTTAGCGAAGAAACGTAGTCTCCGATGTCCTTTCTCTCCACGGCAACCTCAAAGCTGCCGTGCTTTATCAGGTAATCCCCCACTTCAAGCCTTTTCCTCTCGAAAGGCACATCGAGGTGTTCAAGAGTTCTGCATACCCTTTCCGGTTCCCTGTCATCAACGTAGATCATTCCCGATCCTCCCTTTTCTGCATCCCTACATCGCTTTTCGAACTATCCGATCCCCTCACAGCTTCCAGAAGCTCCCTGAAGATGAATTTTATCTCACCTCTGGATTTCCTGTAAAGTCTTTCCACTATCAGCTCGGGGGTGCTCCTGCCCACCACGCCGAACTTTGGCTGCCTGTCGACTATGAGATTCAGGTTATCGTCCAGCCCCTCTGCCTCGATGCCATCCACCCTGACAAAATCAAAGTTCAGATGTTCGCCCAGGTGCGAGACCAGCACGAAGTAGTAGCCTTTCCTGTGGGCGATCTCGAGCATCTTGGAAACTATTCTTATGGCTGCTCCCGGCTCCGTTATCGCTTCAAACTCATCAACCAGAATCAGTTTCCTGCCGTCTCCCTGGAGAATTCTGGAAAGTGTTTTTACGGCATTTTCAAAGGCTCCCGCCCCATATACGCTCCTCTTCCTCCTGAAAAGAAAGAGCTCATCCACAGCATCGATGCAACATCTGCCCGCGTTCACCGGCAACCCCATCTGGGCCAGAATCTGGATCTGAGTGATCAGCTCGAGAAGCGAAGTTTTGCCACCGCTGTTGGCACCTGTCAGGACTATGACGTTGTGATTTTCGATTTTCGCGTTGGTGCTGCAAATGTGACCTGGCTGACCTATGAAGTACGACACGGGTTGCGGCTCATCTATGAAGAGATTTCTTCCCTCAACAAAACCAATGCCTCCCGGGCTAATTTCGGGAAATGTAAAGCCCTGGCAGAATTCCTTTATCCCCCTCACCAGTTCTATCCTGTAAACTTCCTGAATCTCCCTCTCAAGTTCCGGCAGCATTGCTTTAATTCTCCTTGCCACCTTTCTGGACTCAAGATAAAATTCAAGGTTCAGATCTCTTTCAATCTCTTCCCTGAGCCTTTCAACAGCCTCAACGTCAGCTCTGACAGGAATCTTAAGGTTTCTCGGGAAAATCTCTGCGTAGCTCCCCAGCCTCTCTGAGATGTTTTTCTCGCTTTCAAAAATCTCCTCCAGTATTATCTCCTCCAGCTCATCCATCGGAAAGCTTCCAGTTTTGAGAAACTCAAGCAGTGCATCTCCTTCAAGCTTCAGGCTTTTCTCCCTGACCTTTTTCTCTATCCTCTCGTTGAGTTCCGCCTCTTCCTGTGATACAAGCTCAAAAATTGACTCAACCTGCTTCTTTTTGCCGTATAGCTCTTCCAAAACCTTAACCGAGTCCAGAAGCTGTCCTGCAACGCTCCTGACACCTTCAAACGACTCTATGACTCTGGAAATAGCCTCGAGAACGTCTTTTTGCTCGATGACAGATTCCACGTACATCTCCGGAGCCAGCTCAACGTCGCTTATTTCCTCCACCTCTATTCCGACGCCTGCAGACTTTGACAGAACAAGAGGGGCATTTACGGGCTCAAGTTCAACTGTGCAGACCGAAAGCGATGATGCCTCCTCGAACTCTTCCTCGGTGGCGACAAAAACCCTGTCGGGAAAATAAGATTTCTTTAGTCTGAAGGGGCGAACTTTAGACGTTTCGCTTTTAAGACCGATATCGACCCTTGCAAAGGCCTCTTTCAGTTTTTTCTGTCTGGCGAGTATCTCTGATGGGTCTGAGGTGGGTTTGAAGCCTGAAAGCAGTTTTCTGCTTTCTTCAAGGGTAATTCTGGAGCTTATGAGAGACGTTATCCTTCTGTATATCTCCCTGGCGTCACCGGAAAGTTTCACGATTATACTTCGACACAATTATTTAAAGAATTTCCACGGATAACCGGATTTTGTGAGGGTTAGTTCCAGTGCCAGGTCAGGGCTGAGGTGCGGGAGAAATGGAGATTTTGTTGATAGAGATATTGGTAGATTGAGATTGTAAGCTGCTTCGATAAATATTTAAGGCCTAAGAGTGGTGTGGAGTCTAGACAGT
>CAZHKD010000030.1:0-15947 GCA_964533255.1 uncultured archaeon
ACAGCGAATAATCTTTTTACCCAGTTTTCCCTTTGATGTCACTTGGCAGCAACCACAACATCTACCTTCATCTTGGGCTTGACGTAATAACCCCTTTCCGGGCTCTGTCCAATCACAATTCCTTCTGCTGTAAGGCTTTTCTGCTTCTTAACGCTCCCCAGCTCCAGACCTGCTTCTTTAAGCATTTTCCTTGCATCTTCCAGCATCAGACCCACCAAAGCCGGAACCTCAATCAGAGAGGGGCGGAGAGAGATTACTGCCGGTTTAATCGAGAACCTCACCCTGTCCACGGCAGCACTCTCCACCTTGTCGAAGGGTGAGATTATCTTGAAGAACACGTTTCCTTTTTCATCCCTGTCTATGTGTGTGGCCATCTCAATCTCTATGCTGCTAACCACATAACCCGGCTCAGCCTTAACTTCCGAGATTGCAGAGCCGAGTTTTTCAACTATCTCCTGCGGTCTGATAATCCCGGCAGATTCAAGAAGTTCAGGCACTATCACAGGCCTCTTTTCAACCTCTCTTGAAAGTCGTTCTTTTTCGGTGCTGATTTTTTCCACTTTTTTTCTGAGTGCTTCATTCTCTTTTCGCAGCTTGTCAACTTCAAGACTGAGGCTCCTGATTGTTTTCTCAAGTGCTGGTAGCTTAACCTCCACCTCTTCTTTCAAAGTTTTAACCTCATCTTCAAGTGGCTTCTCCGCCTTATCAGAAAGCTTTCTAACTCTTTTCGGCATGTTATCAATCCATTACCCAGCTCAGTATCTCCTGCTTGGCGGGACTGAAACGACTCTGCCTATGCAAGGGCCTGTGCAACGCTCATGGACTCCGACTTATTGGCCTGTCTTATACTATATATAATTTACGAAACTATAATTTTAATTTTTAAGAAGTAGCTAAAAAATTTCAAATTTTGCTGCAAAACCCGACAAAAGTATCAGATTCGGTTCCAATTTCCAGTCTACCACCGGAAAATCGTCAGCAACTCCAAAGCAAAGAATTATTTAGGATCTGGAGGAAAATAAAAATTAAACAGCATAAATAGCAGGTTTGCCCGGCATCGCTCCTCTTCTCTTATCTTCCGGAACCTTTTCGGGGTTTATCTCGACTTTAACCCCCAGCTCCCTTTCAAAGAAGTCCAGAGCCGAACTTATAACCCCCTCCTCGTCGACGCTGTCGAAGCCCTCGAACCTCTCCCTGAAAATCCTCTTGACGAAGCTCGAAACTTCCTTTGCCATCCCCCTGAACCTTTCATCAGACATTATCACCTTCATGGCCTTTCTTACATCTCCTGCCTCTCTGGCCATTCTGACAACCTCGCGCTTCCAGTCTTCAGCTATGGCTATGTAAATTGCTTCAACATCGCCGGCAAATTTCAGCACCTCTTTCATGTCGTCAAGCAGCGTTCTGACGTACTCCTCACTTACCTCCGCTATCTCATCCACCTTCGCCTCGTCGTATTCAGGATAGCTCTCCAGACTGATAAAGGAGTCGTGCTTCCAGTGCCAGATTTCCTCGCAGATGTGGGGAGCGAAAGGTGAAAGCAGCTTCAGCCAGTCGTCGAAGATGATTGCAAGGTTTCTGCCTCCTCTCCTGAGATACCACCTCACGTCGTTCATCATCTCGAAGAAAGCTGCGTTGACGGCTCTTCTCGTCTGCAGCTTCTCCATGGCGTCCCTCGTCTCCTTAACTGCCCTCTGCAGCCTGCTCACAAGCCACCTGTCAAGGTGGTCGGGCTGCTGAACCTCTTTCAGGTAGTACTCCTTCGCCAGGTTGTAGAACCTCCTGAGGTTTGCGGCAAGTCCCTCAACGTCCTTCCTCCGCCAGTCGGCATCGCTGTCGTATTCAGAGGCGTGAAGGATGTAGAGGCGCGTAACATCGGCTCCAAACTCCTCCACTGCCCTCTTCATGGTGAGGAGCGGTCCCTTGCTCTTGCTCATCTTCTTGCCTTCCAGGCTGACGAACCCGTTCACGGCAATTGCCCTCGGCCAGAACTCTCTGGGAAAGATTGCGATGTGGTGGAAGAGGAAGAAGAGGAGGTGGTTCGCAACTAAATCTTTACCGCTGCTCCTCAGGTCGACGGGATACCAGTAAAGGAAATCCCTTCGCATCTCCTCAACGGTCTTAACGTCAACTCCGCTCTTCTCAGCAGCATCCTCTGGACTGCCATTGCCCAGCAGAACGTAGTCCAGCAGCTCTCTTGTTAGATTCTCCGCTTTAACCGCGCCTGAGTTCACGTATTTAGCGATTATGTAGTAGGCCATGTAGATCGTTGAGTCGGAAAGGCTCTCTATCAGCCACTCCCGGTCCCAGGGGATTCTGGTGCCCAGGCCCTTCCGCCTGGCACACGCCTTGTCCTTCAGCCACTCTACCTTGTTCCTGAACTCCTCCTTGTAGTATTCGGGGATTATGGCCATCTCCTCAAGCCACTCCAGCACCTTACCCTTCCACTCCGGATTTGAGTAGTTCAGGAACCACTGGTCCTTCACGACCTTCACAACGCACTTCGTTCCGCATCTGCACACCACTGGCTTCTCGCTGAACTCGTAGAAGATGTCTCCAACTCCTTTCCTGATGAGGTCCTGCTGGAGCCTCTCCTTTATCTGCGACACCTTTATCCCGGCGTACTCGCCCGTTACCTCCAGCAGAACTCCCTTGTGAAACTCCTTCTTGTAGATGGTCTTGGTGGCCTTCTCAAGCTGCTCAACTTCCTTCTGGCTCCTTATTCCCATCTCCTCGACTATGTCCCTTGCCGGGACTTCATAATCTTCATCCTCTATCCTTATCAGGACTATCGGGCTGAGATTCCTGACAATCTCTCCGATTCCGTACTTTTCGAGGGTCTTCTCGTCCTTCTTGAGCTCCTCTATGGCCACGTAGTCGTAGGGTGCGTGGGCTGGAACGCTCATAACTACGCCTGTGGCGTTGTCTGTGTCGACGAACTCTGCCGGGAGAATGGGAACGCTATCTCCCGTCACCGGATTGGTAACGAACTTTCCGATGAACCCCTCAGCTTCGACTTCTTCAATCAGCTCAACTCTTTTATCAGTAAACAAAAGCTTCTCGTAAGCCTCTTTGCTGACGAACCACACCTCATCATCAACTTTGGCAAGAACATAGCGGGTGGGCTTCAACCAGATGTTGGTGACGCCAAAAACCGTTTCCGGGCGGAGAGTTGCGCAGGGGAAGACTATTCTTCTGGCTCCATCTTCTAAATAAAACTTTATGACGGTGTAATCAACTATCGTCGCCTCCTCGCCCATCAGCAGGTCGTGGTCTTCGACAGGATTTGCATCGTGGGGACAGTAGCGGACGGGATGGCTGCCCTTCACTATGAGGTTCTTCTCCTTCAGCTTCCAGTACTGCCACTCGATGAATCGCTGGTAAGCCTCGTCTGTCGTTGTGAAAACTCTACGCCAGTCTATGGAGTAGCCTATGCCCTTTAAAGCAGAGAGCGCCTCCCTTGCGAAGTACTCCACCACCTTCTCAGGCGTTGTGAGCTGGATGAGCTCCTCGTAGGGCACATCGTGGAATTTTGTGTAGACTTCGATTGTTCTCTCGTCCCTTTTTGCGATGAGTTCAGCCAGTCCAATGATGGGCGTACCGGTAACGTGGAACCCCATGGGGAAGAGCACGTTGTAGCCCAGCATCCTCCTGTACCTCGCCAAGGCGTCTCCAATGGTGAAGGTTCGGGTATGCCCGGCATGGAGGTTGCCGTTGAGGTATGGATACGGGATGGTTATGAAGAACTTGGGCTTTTCAGATGATTCGTCTGCAGGTTCAGCGTGAAATACTCCCTTTTCCTCCCACTCTTTCTGCCACTTCTTTTCTACCTCTCTGAAGTCCACGCTCATCGCCTCTCAATTGTCCCGGCGCTTAAAAAAATTGCGTAAAGGTTGTGCGGAGGGTTGCGGAATGTCGTGTGATGTTGCAAAAGGTCGTGTAAACGGGATGTTAATCCGTCCACTAACAAATGTTCCGGAAGATAATTTCTTACAAGTTGATATAATCCCATTTAAATCATTAATTGGGGTATGTGTATGAAAGAGAAGATAACGGCGGGGTTTGCCGCCTCTCTGACTCTGGTGCTGACATCTTTGGCAGTTCTGGTAATTCCCGCTGGAGTTTACGCTGCAGGGTTCGGTCTTGCACCATCATTCATCGACCTCAAGGATCTGACGAGGGGGCAGAGTGTGGAAAAGAGCATAAGGATATACAACAACCAGAACCGGCCCCTAGAGCTGCATCCAAATCCGGGAGAATACAGTGACTGGATTGCTGTTCTAGACCCCGACGGGAACAAAGTTGAATCCATAACTGTTCCTCCAAACGGATCCGCTACAGTTATTTTGAGAATAACCGTTCCTATGAGTGCTGCAAATGGCGAGTATGAAATACCCGTATACTTTGGAACCAAACCGCCAGAAAGAGGGACGGGAGTCGGTGTCCAGGCACCGGTTAAGGTGTTTTTGGTTGTGACGGGTCAGCAGAGGATTAGCGTTAAGGTGCTGTCTTATGAGGTAACGGATACCGAAATTGGAGTGCCTGCTAGGTTTAGCGTTACTATCATGAACGATGGGAATGTTGTAGCTCAGCCTGAGCTGGCGATCAGGATTTCAAAAGACGGGAATGAGATGTTTGAAAACAGAACTACGGTAAAGATATCCCCCAGAGAAGTGAGGGAGGTAAAACTATCCTGGAATACCTCAGACGCCCGGAAGGGAGATTATTCAGTGCTGTTAACTGTCAATCTTGATGGAGAGGCAGTTTACACTCGTGAAGCGGCGTTCAGGGTTTTCGAGAGAGGCACACTGACTGCTTCCCTCTATCTGGTGAAGGCAAGCCTCACAGAGTACCTCGATGTGGGTAAAACCGGGAAGTTCGAGGTTTTTGTCAAGAATACAGGATACATAGACTACGAGGCAAAGTTAAGGATAGAGGTGTACAGAGATGGAGAGCTCCTCAGCATGGTTCAGAGCGATACGGTGTGGTTGGAGAAGGGGGATACAGTTCCGCTTACAGCATACCTGTCCTTTGATGAAAGGGGGGAATACGTTCTCAAACCGGTGGTGGTGTATGCTGGAAAGCTGGCCATACTCAACGAAACCACTGTGAGGGTTGGGGTGGTCAAGGAGGAAACGGATAAGGAAGCTCCCAGAACTCAGGAAAATGAAGAAAAAGTTGCAGTGAAAACGCCGGGCTTCGAAGCGTTTATTCTGGCCACAGCACTGGTAATCTCAGGGGCTATTTTAAGGTTAAAGAGGCGTTAGTATTTCACCCCGTTAACCTCCCCTTAATCATATTAGACCCCTGGTTTACTCCGATTAAGCCTGTTTTACCCTGCTTTATTCTGAAATTAACTAAGTAGTTTGGATAAAAAGGATTGGGAGCCGAAAAGGAGGTGAGTTATGTGAGAAAAGAAATACTGATATTGGTGATGGTGGCATTTCTGGCGTCGCCAGTGTTCGGACTGGCGGCAAGTGCCGACGAGATAAAGATTGATGTCGTCGCGTACGTGGACCCGGCAGGAAATCCGCCATGGATAAAGGCCAAGTGGGAGCTCTGGAAGGACCCTGATCACAAGGAGCTTTTGGATGCCGATCCAACCACCATTGGAACCCAGGGGGACATTGTACCGGGTGGGAATACGTACTTCTACTCCTTCGTAATAGTCAGCGACCCCAATGGTATCGAGGATCTCGAGTTCGGTAATGTGTATGTTGATGTCTATCATCCGAGTTGTGGATGGGGAGATGGCAGCTTCAAGTATCAGGTCCATGCCTGGGAGATAACCCCACCACAGGACGAGTATGGAGTGCCCATGATGGATGTGCCCGTGTTCTATGGTTATACAGTTGGAGACCTCCTTGCGATGGGTGTAGCTGCTGGCTACTTTACAGCTGACGAGGCTGCTGAACTCCTCGAGGAAATCCACCAGAATGATGCAAGGATATACGTGGCTGAGCTTGAAATAAGCTACCACCAGCCTTACGGATGGTACAGAGTTGAGGCCTGGGCCACGGACAACGATGGTGGCCAGTCTGACAAGTTTGTCAACTACTTTGAAGTCAGACCGATGCTGGCGTGGGAGACGGACTTCCAGACTGTTGAGTTCAAGAACGTGAAGGTCGGCACAAGGGCTCAGGTTAGTGGTGACTACGACATGTCAACTCCGAACAGACCCACAGTCAGAAATCTTGGGAATACGCCGATAATACTCTCAGCCTATGCATCGGATGCAACTAGCAACACAACACCGCCGAAGCGCTTCACAGACATCTTCGACATGAGATTCCTGAACGAGGATGTTATGCTTCCATCGTTCGAGTGGTTCACATTCGGAAACATGCTGCCGCCCTGCAACACGACGAAGATAGACTTCAGCCTGCATCTGCCACAGGGCGCTCCAGCATCGGACTATGCAGGCTACATACTGCTTAAGTTCGAGGGTTACGTGCTGCCGTGCGAGATTCCTGATCCGATAAGCGACCCTGTGCAGCCATGGGCACCACCAACATAACTTTATTTTTAATTTTTATTCTAAAAGTTAAGTTAAGAAGTTTTACTGAACATATATCAGGAACTATAAAATTCAATTAAATAGTAGTGTTAATCACTATTTTCTGGTGGGGGATATGGATGGGATTGCCAGTCTGGTATCCAACAAACGCAGGAGGCTTCTGCTGAGGTACCTTGTAAACAACAACGGCAGGGGCAGCCTGGAAGAAGTCATATCATATATTTGCGACAATGAAGGCGACCCGGAGTGCAAAAATCGCAAAAGCGTCTATATCAGCCTGAAGCAAACCCACATTCCAAAGCTGGAAAAGGCACGGCTTGTAATTTACGATAAGAGGTCGAACACCCTTTACCTGGAGGAGAGCTACAAGAAGGACGTCAAGATGTATGTAGAGTTTGTGGAAGGCGTTGATATTAGCTGGAGTAAGTACTACCTCGGGCTTGCCGGTGTGGCCATGGCCGGGAGTGTTTACCTGATGGACCTATGGGCTCTTGCAGTGTCATTTCTCTTCCTCGTGAGTGCCAGCCTGAACATAGCCAAACAGAGGAGAGTAATCTGAGTACATCCGATTAATGGGTCGTTAAAGGGCCATTAAAAGTTCAGAAAAACAGTTTGGCGGATATTAACTAAGTAGTTGTGGGGGATAGGTTCTACAAAAATGGAGGAGCAAGATAGGAGGTATGAAAAATGATGAGGAGGCTTTTCGGGCTCGTACTGCTTGTAACTGCCCTGATGCTGGCCATGAAGATCGGTGCAGATTTTGCCAGCTATGAGGCCGAGAGGAGCGTTCATATAGCAGTGGTGGCAGACGATCAGGAGCTCATAGATCTGGACCCTCAGCAACCTTATGCTTACCTGGGGAGTGACGGTAAGCTCTACATCGACATAAGCGAGAACAACCCCAACTATCAGGTTGGCTTGGGCAAGGGGATAAGTCCCGATTCCGTGTATGCCTTCAACTGCATGTTCAACGTTTCAAACCACCTGTGGAATGGGACGGCGATAAAGGTGACGGTAACCTCCAGCCACACCCAGGTCAAGGTTTACACTGACAATCCGGTCACGGCAGGCAGCACGGTTACGTTCGAGGTGGTACCTGAAAGCAGCGTCTGCGTGAGCATGGAGATCAGCGGAGAGAACCTCGAAGCAGGCGATGTGATAGAGGGTGCACTGACGATACACGCAGAACCGTCTTAAAGAGGTGTCGCAGATGAACAAAATAGCTCTGCTGCTAGTATTTTCAATTGCTCTGGCTTTGATTGCTGGAGTTGGAGCAAACTTCCGAATGTTCAATGCAGAAAGAGAATTCAGCGTGGCAGTGGTGGCGGATGACCAGGAGCTGATAGATTTAACTCCAAACCAGCCGTACGCCTTTATAGACGAAGATGGGAAGATGATTGTCAGATTCGACACGCTCAACAGGAATTATCCCGGATACGGTAATGGGATTAGTCCGGACACAATCTACGTGTTCGATAAGGTATTCTGCATCTCCAACGGGCTGTGGGACGATGAGACAGTAGCTGTGGATCTTAGAGTTACGCCAGATCTGGATGGGATCATTAAACTCTACTCGCCCAGCAGCACTGAAAACAGAAGTCCGGATGACGCCTCAGGAAATCTGACAGCCATAATACGACCCGGTGGGAGTGCATGCATTGGTTTTGTGATAAACACAACGGGTTATGGCAAGGGAGATTATGAAGGAACTATAAAGATACGCGGGTACAGGTACACTTAAATTATAAATGATTTATAATTTTTAAATTTTAATTTCAGGTGAGCAAAAATGAAACCCTCAGTGATCGCCTTGGCTACTTTAACGACTATGATGGGCGTAATTCTGCTCTCAGTATCTGGTGATCTCGTCAAATACAATTCAGAGAGGGCTTTCAGGGTTGCAGTGGTCACAGAAGATCAGGAGCTCATAAAGCTAATCCCAGCTCAGCCGTATGCTTACATAGGCCGTGACGGGAAACTTTACGTGGAAATTACCGAATCGAACCCAAATTTTCCTGGATACGGTTTCGGGCTGAGTCCCGACACTGTTTACGCTTTCGACTGTGTTTTTAAGGTCAGGAACGCCCTGTGGGGAAATCAGACAATATTCTTTGCTGTCAATTCGTCATCCTCCAGCATTCTCGTTTACAGCCCGGAGGACGCCTTCGTGAACTCCCCGGACGCTGCAGTCATGAACCTAGTATTCCCCCTTGACTGGGGCCAGGAGACCTGTGTTGGCATGGTTTTCAACTTCAGTGGTACCACAGAGGTAGGGGTGACGGTAAATGCCACGATCTAATGCTCATTTCACGTTCAATCTCGAGATTGGGGTGCGTGTATGCGAAAAATAGCGGGTAAAATTCCCACCCTCGCCGTGATGGTGCTGGCAGTATCAACCATAGCCGGTGCTCTGCTGGAGAAGCCGGTGTTCGTGTCCTATGTCACGTCCGGGAGCATGGTACCCACGATTCACGAGAACGACCTCATTTTCATCAACCCCCTCGTTACAGACTACAGAGTGGGAGACATAATTGTTTTCGAATCTAACGGGAAATGGGTCTGCCACAGAATCTTTGCCATTACAGAGAAGGGATTTCTGACAAAGGGTGACAATAACATTGCCATAGACCAGCTTGAAGGGCAACCAGCCGTTAAACCTGATAGAATAGCCGGAAAGGTCGTGACTTTCCGGGGTAAGCCCTTAATCATTCCGGAGGTAGGAGACAAGATAGGCCTTATCTCAACCTACGCTTGGGAGCACAAGTACCTGATGCTGGTTTTACTTATAACGGCAGGTCTGATTCAAATTACCGGCGGTGGTGGTGGCACCAGGAACGTCAGAAGGAAGAGCAGAAGGTACATTAGGATGCGGTTCTCACAGGTTTTTACAGCCTCCTCTTTTTCGGTGATCCTGCTGCTGACGCTGGTCTCGGCACTGATGATCGGGGGGCAGGACATCCAGTACGGTACCACCGTGGCTGGAAACGTAAGGCCGGAGTGGGTTCTGCCCGGATCCACCTTCAAAAGGTCCATTCTTCTGGAAAACAATGGGATTTATCCATTCCTGTATGTGGTCAAGGGCGATGGCGTCAGGGCGTCCGTCAGGGAGTGGTTCGTACTCGGGCCTGGAGAGAGCAGGGAGGTGGATGTTACAATAAAAGCTCCTAAGGACACCAGCATATATTCCGAGCACATAACTATTGCGAGATACCTGCCCGTTGCACCACCAGAATTTCTGGCTGCTCTAGCATTCTACAACCACTTTCTACCGATTCTGATCATCGATCTCGAATTCGCACTGTTCTTTGCCCTCCTGTATGCCCTAACAGGGAGCAATGAGACGTACAAGTTCAGATTACGGTGGAGGTTCAGATCATGAAAAAAGCGGTGCTGCTTTTAGTGACGGTGCTGACGGTGATAGCAGTTGATGCAAGTATCAGGGGTGTGGACGAGTCTAGAGAGTTCACAGTTGTCATTACAGAGCCAGAAAATTCTCTAATATCCTACAAGTGCGGCCTAGAGGCAAAGCTCAGGCCGGGTTACTGGAGTGCTGTAGAGGTGGCTGAACTGGAGAACAGAATGCTGGAAGAGGTGGCTATAAGCTACTCTCAGCACCTCTGGATTGAGGGAGGGGAAGATATAAGGTTTATAGGAATGGACGCCCCCCTGTCGCTTCAACCATTCGAAAGCAGGGAGGTGATGGGAGGATTTATCGTGGGTGAGC
This sequence comes from uncultured archaeon, assembly GCA_964533255.1. Taxonomy (GTDB): domain Archaea; phylum Halobacteriota; class Archaeoglobi; order Archaeoglobales; family Archaeoglobaceae; genus JdFR-37. Next base: position 10,242 of record CAZHKD010000030.1, read on the forward strand.
ATGCAACAGGAGGAAAGCTCTATTTCGTGTTCTCTGCCGCCTGGCCCAACGGGAGTGCGTTGATAAAAACAGGTGTGTGTCCGCTGGAAGTGGACGTGAAGCGAAGCGCAATGTCTGCGTGGGCGCTTCCCGAAGAGCACTACGCCTGGAGTGGGAGCTGGGGTGGATACTTCTACTACGACGGTGGAGACGTCAGGGTTCCCATATACGCCACTCAGAATACGCAAATAGGCTGGCTCGACATTAGCGGTGGTTCCGGAGACTCTGGAGTTACCACCATCTGCTACAACTTCACTTCAAGCGGTTACAAGATTGAAAAAGTCAACTTAATGGTTAGTGGGGTGGAAATTCTGGAAAGCAATCCTGAAAACTATCCATACGTCGCAGAAAACGTCGGTGAGGTATCTTTCTGCGTGGAGATTAGCAACTTCAACGAAGGCTTCATAGCAGCCCATGCCGTGGTTCGCTGAGCTCTGCCTAACTTGCTGAACTGTGTTTCGAAAAATTGTTTATTCTAGATATTTATACTAAAAAGCATAATAAAATTCATGGGGCTCAGGGGGGTAGGAGAGATGGGACTCAGAACGGCACTGTCACTGACCCTTCTCCTCGTATTCACTGCGTCCATTATCTCGCTCTACAAAATCTGGGACGTTCAGGATGAGGTTATTCAGAAGGTGGAGGTGGGAGAATACAAAATCAGAAGCAGATTTACTCCCTCAGCCAGAATAGAGTCCCCAACTCTGCTTTACGGAAGTAAAGAGATTGTCAAATACGGTAAAGACGAGTTTTTTGTCGCCCTAATCAGAAACTTCTGGATGGATTACGAGATTGAAATAGAAGGTAAGGGCATATTTACCGGAGATTACGAGATTAGAACATACCTTGAGCCGTCTTCTGCCAGAAATGTGCCTCACTGGAGTAAAGAGCTACCTTACTCAAAGAAGGGGGTCTTTTCAGAGGGAGGTGCCAGCGATAAGATCAAAATCGACTGGAAGTACGTCTCAAACCTCTGGAACGGTATTCAGAAGGAGATAGGAGTTGCGTACACAAATCCCTCCATAAAAATAGTATCCGTTATAAGGCTCCGGGGAAGTGCGGATAATGCGGGAGTGGAGCGGAACATCATCCATGAGGCTAGAGTACATTACGGAAAGACCCTTGCATTTGAGAAACTCGCCTTAGAGAAGTCGGAGAAAATTTTCAGAGAAGTGAAGGTCATCAACAGGTTTGGGGACGGGTACACCACTTTAAGTCCGAGTGCCGCCAAACTTGGACTCGGGCTGATGGCGGCGATATCCGGCGCATCCCTTGCACTGACTTCCAGAAAAATGATTATAGATTATGCTGCGGCATTTATTGAGAAAAGAAGGGCTGGACGTTTTAAGCGGAAATACGGCTCGCTGATTGTGAGGATTAACAGCAGCATTCCTCACACCAGAACTGTCAGGGTGGGCAATATTGATGACCTCGGCAAACTGGCTTTTGAGCTGGAAAGACCAATACTCGAGACAGATGAATTGTATGGTGTTCTCGACGGAGATGTTCTGTACGCTGTGAAAAAACGATGAAACCTGCACAGTTGATGGTGATATAATGGGTAAAAGAACGAGAGTCGAGATAATGATTGAGATACTCAGAATAGCCACTCAGGGAGTAAACAAAACCCGGATAGTTTACGATGCGAACCTCAATTTCAGAATAGCGGACAGATACATTGACGAGCTCAAAAAGCTCGGATACCTGAAGAGCCAAATCCGTGGGGGCAGGAAAATATACGTAACAACCCCTGAAGGGTTAAAATTTTTAGAAAAATTTAATAAATTAAAATAGCAAAAATCACGTAATTGAAGTATTTATTTGAAGCGATTATAATAAAGTGCATCGTTATATTTCATCTGAAGTAAAATTAATCCAAGTGTCTGAAAAATTTAAATATGATTGTGTACTAAGAAATAAAGATTCTAACCAATGGACTGGTGGAAAAATGCGGAGGACGAAATTCGATATAATTGTAGACATAATCAATCTGACCATGGACGGGGGTGCAAATAAAACCAAAATAGTTTACGGAGCCAATCTGAACTTCAAAATAGCCAACAGATATATCGACTTCCTCCTAGAGAACGGCTTGATCAGGGAGGAAATTAAAGAAGGTAAGAAATACTATCTCGCCACCGAGAAGGGTGTACAGTTCCTAAGGCTTTTCAGAGAGCTTTCTGGAGAGGTTATCTTCTAGAGTCCGGTTGTCTGCGAGCTGTCAGAGGAGTTAAGCGACTGGAAGTTTTTTAAATTTCTCACCTTTCTCCGTAATAACTATAAATTCACCACTTATTTCCACCAGACCCATCATCAAAAGCAAATCGATGGCTTTTTTAACTTCCTCTCCAAATTCCGTTGCCAGTTCGTCAACTCTTGCCCTTGAGTTCATCCCCAAAATTATTTTTTCAGCAAGCTCGACGCCCATGGTTTCACCTTTATTATAATCATTGTAGTAATTTAACTTGCTCTCTGGCTGATAGTATATGTAAGTACCGATTGGTTCAGAAATTCAGTTACTGAACCCCGTTCAGGAAAATTATTTTGATCTTAATATATTAGTGTTAATTTCTCAATGGTTTATAAGTTTGATATATCTACCGAAATCTTTAAATAGGGTTATTGCAACTATCATAATAACATGAAACTGAAAACAAAAAAAACTAAGGCTCTAGAAATAGATGAATTTTTAGAATATGAGGAATTAGAAGCACTTGAACAGTTCTGGGCAGAACGTTACGAGGAGGAATACTTAGGGTCGGAGGAGTAATGACAAATTAACCAAAAAATCATAATGTGTTCCTTAAACCCTTTAAATATTAGACTGCCTTGCGATTGTTATCATTATAATAATCTTTTACCAAAAAGAAAAAATTTAAATTTTAATCATACTAAGGAATACATATGGTTGGATTACTTAAAATACTTAAATTTCCAATGAGTCCCGAACAGCTGACAGGCCTGGTCCTCTCCTTAAAAGTGATTGAGATCCTTGCCACCCTCTCGACCTACATTCATTTAAGCCATTGATGGTCTACTGTAGTGCAGGAATGCCAGAAGAAGCCATACTGGGTACTGCAATACAGAACCAACAATCATATCATGATTCTGTTTAACTCCACAAGTTTCCCAGATTTATATGACCTTATTGCCGAGATTGCCACAGATAGTACATAAATGCCGTCTTCCCCTGAGGGCTCAGGACACCTGTCCTCTGATACGCATTTTAAAAATGACTTAATTTCATTTTTTAATGGTTCCTCTCTACTGATCTCCACATCAATTACCATGTCGTTTTTAGAAATCTCCAGAGTCTGCTTGATGTAGTCGAGGACGGCAACACCCCCAGTGGCTACTGCTGTGAGGGTCCTAACCTTCTTAGGAGTAAGCCAGTTCGTCTCTATGAGGCCGGACTTGCTACGGTTAAACTTTACAACCAGTGACGCGTAATCTTCTAGGCTATGAAAACTGCTACCAGCAACTGCATAGACACTCTCAGCCCTTTGACCGTAAAGATGAGAGATAGTGTCAATATCGTGGACAGCGAGGTCTATAATAATACCCACATCCCTGATTCTTGGAGAATAGGGCCCAACTCTTTTGCATGAGACCGTCAAAACGTCCCCCAATTCACCGGATGTTATCAGTTCCTTTAACTTCATCACTGCAGGGTTAAAACGCTCAATATGGCCAACCATAACTTTAACTCCGTTCTTCTTAGCACTCCTGACAATTTTCTCTGCGTTTCTTAGAGAATCGGCTATGGGCTTTTCGATTAACATGTCAATTTCATGTTCGGCAACCCTCAGAGCCACATCCTTGTGCAGACTTGTTGGAACTGCCACACTCACAGCATCCAAGTCCTCCGAGAGGAGCTCCTCATAATCAGAAAAAGCGCTCGTGCCGTAAAGATGCGCGACTTCTTTCGCAACCTTTTCATCGGCATCCGCCACGCCAACAAGTTTTGTAGATGGCAGACTGCTATACACTCTGGCGTGGTGCCGGCCCATTGCGCCAACACCTATCACTCCTACCTTCAATTTTTTCAACCTTAACACCTCTAATTAATGGGGGGTGGTTTATTTTTATATATTTTTTTAATTAAACACTGCTAACGTTATCATATGCAAATATTCAATTGTCTTGAGAATATTTATATTTTTCTATCGCTTTCAAGGTATTATATATTAGCTTGCCAAAACCGGGAGCGTTGGATGATTTTAACAGATCACAGAGCTTCATGCCACCATTCACGTGAAAAAAGAGAAAAAGAAACCAATATCCCGATGTCGATTTGTTCAATTAGAGAAGGGCGCCAGGTCTCCCAGCCATCCCCTTGCGAATCCTTTGAGCAATTCGACTAAGGCCTGGAATATTCCATCAATCACGTCAGTCTTCAGGAAATTTTGAGTCTTCGGGTACACAACTTTTACCATGCTGTCATCGGGCACATACCCTCTGTCATCCGTTATCAGCAGCATGTCAAGCTTGGCTCCGTCTTCCCTCTGCTTTATCTTTATCACGTGCTGTCCAGCAGTCAAGGTGAAGATCATCGGGTCAGTCCTTGCATTCCAGCTGTTTACTGCATCCCACGCCCACTCTCTGCTCACCTGAACATCCCAGAGAATCTGTTCTCCATCATCTACCTGCACGTAGAAGGAGTTGTCAGATGTTGTTGGAGCCATCACCCTCCCCCATATCACGTACTCTCCGGGCTGCTCGATGTTGATGGTGAATGTCATTACACCGCTCCCTGGAACGGGAGCGAAGCCTTCAGGCACCCAGACGTAGTAGCCGTTGGACGCAGCCAGATCGCTCGAGATTCTGAAGTCAGGGGTAATGGAGTCCGCATCTTCAGCTTCAAGGAGTATGTAGATTGGAGACTCCTGTGCTGGAGTTGGTGTTGGTGATGGGGCTGGTGAAGCTGAAGGAGTCTGAGTAGGGATAGGGGTCGGGGTGGAAATCGGCTCATATATGGATGGTGGTGCAGTAGAGTTGGATGAATCAGCACCAGTGGAGTTAACAGGACTTGAAGTGGATACCTGGGATCCCAGCAGAGCTGAAAAGTCCAGACCCTCGGGCACATACCCTCTGTCATCCGTTATCAGCAGCATGTCAAGCTTGGCTCCGTCTTCCCTCTGCTTTATCTTTATCACGTGCTGTCCAGCAGTCAAGGTGAAGATCATCGGGTCAGTCCTTGCATTCCAGCTGTTTACTGCATCCCACGCCCACTCTCTGCTCACCTGAACATCCCAGAGAATCTGTTCTCCATCATCTACCTGCACGTAGAAGGAGTTGTCAGATGTTGTTGGAGCCATCACCCTCCCCCATATCACGTACTCTCCGGGCTGCTCGATGTTGATGGTGAATGTCATTACACCGCTCCCTGGAACGGGAGCGAAGCCTTCAGGCACCCAGACGTAGTAGCCGTTGGACGCAGCCAGATCGCTCGAGATTCTGAAGTCAGGGGTAATGGAGTCCGCATCTTCAGCTTCAAGGAGTATGTAGATTGGAGACTCCTGTGCTGGAGTTGGTGTTGGAGTGGGTTCAGGGGCTGGATACGGAGCGGGGAGGCCTCCACCACCACCGCCCCCTCCTGCACCTCCCGCACCCCCTGTGCTCGGTGTCGGTGTGGGTGTTGGAGTGGGTTCAGGGGTTGGAGTGGGT
>CAZHKD010000031.1:0-15635 GCA_964533255.1 uncultured archaeon
CCCATGCCGCCCATTCCCATGTCCATGTCTTCTGGGCCTTCTCCGCCGCCCTTGCTCTTCTCAAGTCCCTTCGCAGCGATGACGTCGTCGATGCGGAGTATCATAACTGCAACTTCTGTTGCGGACTCAATTGCATTCTTCTTCACGCGAAGTGGCTCAAGCACACCGCTTTCCTTCATGTCAACTACCTTGCCGGTATCAACGTTGACTCCGGCAGTCTTCTCGCCCTTCTCGTGGGCTGACTTTAGCTCAACAAGGACGTCGATGGGATCGAGGCCGGCGTTCTCTGCCAGCGTCTTGGGGATGATTTCAAGGGCTGAAGCAAAGGCCTCAACAGCAAGCTGCTCCCTGCCACCAAGCTTCGGAGACCACTCCCTGAGCTTCAGGCTCACCTCAATCTCCGGAGCTCCAGCGCCAGCCACAACCTTGCCATCCTCAAGGGCCACTGCGACCACCCTGATTGCATCCTCGACGCCCCTTGCCATCTCGTCAACCACGTGCTCCGTACCGCCTCTTACGATGATCGTTACCGCCTTGGGGTTCTTGCAGCCGGTCACGAACACCATCTTCTCGTCGCCAACCTTTCTCTCCTCAACGAGCTTTGCCTCTCCCAGATCCTCTGCTTTGATGTCCCTGAGGTCTGTGAGTATTCTCGCTCCAGTCGCCTTTGCCAGCTTCTCGATGTCGCTCTTCTTTACTCTCCTTACTGCCAGCACTCCCGCTTTAGCGAGATAGTACTGGGCCAGGTCATCGATGCCCTTCTGGCAGAACAGAACGTTTGCGCCGCTGCCAACGATCTTGTCCACCATGTCCTGGAGCATCTTCTCCTCCTGCTCGATGAACTTCTGGAGCATTTCTGGATCGGTTATGCGAATCTTCGCATCTGTCTCTGTCTCCTTCACTTCAAGCGCTCCGTTGAACAGCATTATCTTTGCGTTCTCTATCTTCTTGGGCATTCCCGGATGGACAACTTCCTTGTCGAGAACGATTCCATCGATGAGCTCGGTCTCGTCAACGCTCGCTCCAGTCCTCTTCTCGATTTTGACGTTATCGGTGTCAACCTCCAGCTTTCCGTTTACCTCTTCAGCAACCGCCTTTACCGCCTTAACAGCTATGTCTGAAAGCCTTTCGACAGCAACTTCAGCACCCTTGCCGGTCATGGCAGTCGCTGCGATTTTCTTCAGCACCTCGTCGTCTTCTCTGCTAACAGGAATGGCGATTTCTTCCAGCACCTCGATTGCCTTCTGAGCAGCAAACCTGTAACCGTTGCTTATGATTGCCGGGTGAATCTCGCTGTCAATCAGCTCCTCAGCCCTCTTGAGAAGCTCTCCAGCGATGACGACAGCAGTTGTCGTGCCATCACCAACCTCGTTCTCCTGGCTCTTGGCAATCTCGATAACCATCTTTGCTGCTGGGTGCTCAACGTCCATCTCTTTAAGAATCGTGACGCCGTCGTTGGTTATCACTATGTCTCCCAGTCCATCAACCAGCATCTTGTCCATGCCTCTTGGACCTAGCGTTGACCTCACCGCCTCTGCAATCACGCGAGCAGCCATGATGTTGAGGCGCTGCGCGTCCCTTCCTGTGGTTCTCTGGGTTCCTTCTCTCAAAATGAGCACGGGTGTGCCCTGCAATGTAGCCATACTTTAAACACCTCCTTTAATGGCACCGCTGGATTGGTAGTTCTATATAAAGTTATGGGGTGATGGTGATTTGGAGTTGGACGGCAGTAATTGAAGAGTCGTGATGGAGCGGCCAAATGGGTAAACCGGGCACCTCTCCTGACCAGTAAACGCCAGATACCACGCCCCCACGTCAGACACTTCTATCCCACCATCTCCAGAATCTGCCGAATCTGCTCCTCGATCTCACAACCTCGCCCCAACCCTTTGCATTTCGAATCAAGAAAGATGTGATGGACTTTCCCATTGTAAACGTAGAGAGAGTCCTCATCCCCCTTCTGTTTTATGTAAAATGGATACTTTCTGCACGCCATAGGTCTCTCGTCGTAAATTCTACACCTGTCATCCCCTCTGAATACACACATTCCCCTCTTTTTCCCGAGGTAAACCCCTATTTTACTTCTTTTGAAAACGTTTCCGTACTTTCTCAGCCTTCTCTCTTCATCCGGTGTGACGGGGATGTCGTACTCGGAACAGCAAAATCCGCAGTGGATGCATGCCCATCTTTCAACCTTTGTCCAGGGAAGCAGCTGAGGTGCTCCCTCCACGCAGTATGGTTGAGTAACCAGGGTGATATAAACATACCGGGAAATCATCAGCCCTGTTCTACCTAAACTGCACCGCAGCCATATCTCCCACGAAGGCTAGGAATGCTGCAAGCAAAATAACTCCACCAACCGGTGCTGTTGCAGAGTATGCAAGTAGAGCAACCCCTGCAATGCTGCCTGCAAGAATCGCCTTGCTGAGCTTCATGCTGACTAAGTCGCCTATCATGGGGATGTCCTCCACTCCCAGCCTGCTCGCGTACTTTTCCATCCAGGTAAGCATTGGTATTATGTGGTATTCTGCTCCGATGATTGTCAGAGTTATCCATCCCAGAAGGAGGAGATGAGAGTGCTGGAAGGCGTAACTGCCTGAAACATTGAGGGGGCCGAGAGTAATACCTGCCAGGCCGAAAAGCAGGGCTGGGATGAAGAACTTCACGCTAATGTCCAGCTCAGCTCCGCTTTCCGATTCGGTCGCAAGAGTTGCTAAAAGGTTTACCACCAGGAGGTAGAATGAAACTGCAAAGGCAACTCCAGATAAAAGAAGAACTTCTCTGGAGAAGTAGAACCCATATATCATGCCGAGCAGCGCAGCGTTTGAGAGGCCGAAGTTGAAGTATGCAAGCTTCACATTCCACAGCTTCCTTAAGGATAGCATGGGAAACAGCTCGTAAAGTCCGCCGTAGGTTGTCAGGGCAACCCAGCCAACGGCAAGCAAGTGTGAGTGGACAGGGAGTCTGAACGGGATAACGCCGCTAAATGTGAGGGCAGCGTATGTAACCCCGGCAAGGTAATAGATTATGGCCACGCTGAAAAACCAGACGGCTATGCTTACATTTTTCCTTGGAGCTGTGAGAATTGTCGCAAAGATGGATGCAGCGAAGCTTATAGCTCCGGAAATATAAATGAAAGCGGCGGGGACTATCAGGCTGAAGCTGGAGGTGAGTGAGTATATCAGGGCAAGCAAACCGGCATTCAGTAGAATAAAGCTGGCTTCAGCCAACTTTCGCAGCTTCAGGTCGCTGCCGAGGATCGTGGGTACAAGCTGGTACATTGCACCAACAACTGTCAGGCTGACGAAACCCGCAAGCATTAGGTGGGAGTGAACGCTCTTCAAGCCGTATCCCTGAATGTTTAAAACTCCCGCAATAGCCCCTATTACAAGATAGATCAGTCCGGCATAGAGAAACCTAAGCGGAAGATTCTTCAAAACGACGTTCAAAACTGAACCTCCTAACTCTCTTCGATCTCCTTTATGAGTGTTTCTACATCCACCCCTCTGAATTTGGCAGAATCTTCAAGCCTTACGTTTCCTCCGCAGCAATCACAAATCCCGTATTTGAAAAGAACCTTTTTGGCGGACGGCTTCTTTCGTAAAACCTCCGCAACCGTCATGTCCGGGGTTATCATGTTATCCACCAATATCAGCTACTCTTCCAGTTTAATATATTTTGTCACGTCAACGATCCCTTTTTTCAGGAACCTCTGTTCTTCGAGTGTTTTCATAACTTCCTCGTATTTATCCCCCAAGCACTTCTCAGCGTATTCGCACCACTGGACGCAGCTGTCGATCTCGAAAATCACTTCTTTTCCGCAGTTCTCACATGTTCCTTTTATCTCGTCCGTCCACCTTTCCATGTCTGCTCCGCAGAAGGGACAGCTGACAATTTCCAGCTTCGGCCTGAAAATTGTTGTTGCACCCGGACAGCTCCCCGGAATTATCTCTGGTTCTCTGATTTCAAGTCTGACATGGTCTCCCTCTTCCTTCAGCCTGACAAGGTAACCTTCATCGTGAAGTCTTTTAACCAGAGGTTTGGGCTCAGTTTCGATTATCACGTCGAGCTCACCGTGCTCCTTCAGCTTCTCGAATATGAGCGGAAACCTCTCATCCCTCTTCAGGCCTCTGACGTCGAGGGTCTCCACCATATGTCACCCCTCCTTTTTAATTCTGACCCTCCACTTGTCACCCTCAAATCTGGAATCGCAAACGTAGCCCATCTTCTCCAGCATTCCCATGAGGGGCTTTGGCTCTATCTCCACTATAAGGTCTATCTCGCCGTGCTCCTTCAGCTTCTCCATAACAAGTGGCGGTCTCTCAGGATGGGGTAACCCTCTGACGTCCACCTCGATAACATCGGCCATTTCAAACACCACATCACCTGCAGAGGAGCTCATTAAGCTCCTTTTCTTTCACGTATCCCGAAACCTTAACCTCAGCCTTCACTCCCAGCTCTTCAACGCTCCTCTTTACGGCAAAGGCTAGTTGCTGACCGATGGGGCAGAAAGGCGATGAGGGACGAAAAATGAGCCTGACTGTCTCATCATCAACTTCAAGCTCTTCAATAAGGCCCATATCCCACACGCTCTGCCTGGTGTGGGGATCCATGACTTTCTTGAGTCTTTCAACAACTTCCTCCTTACTTACCATATTTTATCACCTGTATCCGGTTTGTTTCAGGTGTTATAAGGCAGTATCCCCTAATAGGTTCGGGGCAGTACTGAATTATTGCGGACGTTCTCGCTGGTAAGCTTGCGTGGTCAGATAACTTGACGCTCTTGGAGGCGCTTTTCATTTTGTCAGAATTGGGCATTTCCAAGGGGGTCTCGACACGTGAAATCGTACCAGCAGATTCAGGAAAACCATGCAGTTGGCAAAACTGAAAAATTAAAAAGACAGAGTTGATCGGGTTAAAGGCTCTCTACTACCTTCTTCAGCTTGTCCTCTATCTCAACTGCGATGTTCCTTATGACTTTGCTCTCGGAGAATCCGGCAAGGGCTGTGGGACGGATAGCCGAGACGTAGACCTTTTCACTGTCTCTGTAAACTATCACGTTACACGGCAGGAGCAACCCGAACTCCTTGCTTTCTTTCAGCACAGAGTGAGCGTACGGAGGGTTGCAGGCTCCGAGAATCAGGTAGTCATCAAACTCTACTCCAAGTTTCTGCTTCAGCGTCTCCTTAACGTCTATCTCGCAGAGGATTCCGAAACCCTCTTGCTTAAGGGCATCTCTCACTCTCTCAACCACTTCTTCAAAATCCCCACTTACTTCTTTCGTAATACCCAGCATGGCAGTTACTTAGATTTTGAAGCAGATATAGGTTCGGGGGATGTGTAAATGTGTAGAAATACCACCCATACTCCGTATCTGCCAGACAGCCGCATCAAACAATACCGTCAAGCTTCCTCGCATCGTCCAGAAACGGAAGTTTTTTCCTTATTCTGTCCTGCTCTTCAAGGCTGATTTCACCCATAATAACTTCCTGCAGCTCTCCAGCTTCAACAACAATGTCGCCGAGCGGATCAACGATCATGGAGTGGCCAGGATATCCAAGATCGCCCTCAACACAGTTTGCCCCAACAACATAGCAGAGGTTTTCGAGGGCCCTTGCCCTCAGCAGAAGCCGCCAGTGTTCAATCCGCTCCCTCGGGAACTCTGCAGGCACAGCCAGAAAGTCTGCACCCATCCTAACAAGCTTCCTCGCAATTTCCGGAAAGCGTATCTCGTAGCACACCATCAACCCTATTCTCCCTGCTGGCGTCTCAACAACCTTGAGCTCCTTCCCCGGTCTGAAATGCTTCACTTCGTCGGTGAGAATGAAGGGGAGGATTTTTCGGTATTTGTCCAGTACTTCTCCCCGATACACAACGACTACTGAATTGTAGAGCTGTTCAGATTCCTTCTCGGCAATCCCTGCCACTATTACTATGTCCTTACGCTCCGAAAGCTTGAGAATTAAGTCCAGCTCCTCCTCAGCGCTGCCAACCAGAGCATAGTTTTCGGGGAAAAAGCCAGTGTTCATAACTTCCGGCAGGACTATGACGTCTGCTCTCACCTGGATAGCCCTCTTTATCAGGCTGAGGGCTTTCATCAGGTTTACGTCCCTGTCCGGGGTTACTCTCAACTGACCAACAGCGACGATCATGCTATCATTTTTTCAATGTCACCATTTATTTTTGCTTCTCAAGATAGTGCACAACTTCTCCCTCCCTAGTCACAATCCACCTGTCGCCCTCTCTGTGGATGCAGAATCCCCACTCCAGGATTTTAAGGTGGTAGTCGAGCTGTTTCCTTGATAGCTTCAGTTCCTCCACTATCTCGTCCTCGCCTCTGCCCTCGGCTATCAACTTCAGGATCTTCCTCCTGACGGGACTTGATACCGCGGTGTGGTACCTGCTGTGGTACTCCCTACTTTTTTCAAGGGTGTCGCTGTACTGGCTCCAGCTCTCCTTACTGCCCCCTTTGTTCACGTTACTCACGGTGTCTCAACCTCCTCCTTTTCGGCATCCTCTGCAGCAACGCCTCCAACGGCCTCATACGTGCCCTGCAGCTCCCGGAGGATCAGCAGGTAGAGCAGGCGGCTTAGCTCGTTCAGCCACTCCACAACATGTATGCCCACTTTCCCCAGGTTGTTCAGCTTTACTGCCCAGCGCTCAGCTCTCCTGACCACAGCCCTGGCAACGCTCAGATAAGCAGTCACCTCGTTCTGCTCCAGAATAATGAAGCTCTTTGGCTTTCTGACAGAGCTTTCAACCTCTCTTATAATGCTTAAAAGCTCGTCCACGTCATCTCTGCCGATTTTCTCATCTCCTGAAATGAATTCGGTGCCGACATCAAACATCTTCTTCTGAATCCTCCCCAGAATCTCCCTCGTCTCACCCTTTGCAACGACCTTCGCAAGGCCAATGAATGCGTTTGCCTCATCTACGCTACCAACGCCCCAAATTATGTCACTATCTTTAGGAACAAACTCATCTCTCAGAGTTCTGGTAAATTTAACGGTCTTCATGCCTTCATACCCCATTCCCTCTAACCAAAACCTTCAGAAGCTGTTCCACAGCGGTATGGGGGTCGGTTTCGTTGTTGATCACCCTCTCCACAACCTCTCTGAAGCCCAGGGACTCATCGTGGGCAAGCCTGTCCTTGATCTCATCCATAATCAGGTCAAAGAGCTCTCTGCTGAGCCTTCTGGCTCTTCTCTCCTTTAAAAGCCCTGATTCCTCCATAAAGCGCCTGTGCTCCTCAATGGCGTTGGCAAGCTCGTCTATTCCCTCTCCCCTGTCCGCAACAGTCTTTATGACGGGAGGAATCCACCCCTTGCCCTTCTTCATTCTTGCGAAGATCTCGCCGCTTTCCACAGCAAGTTCGTCGGCATGAGTGGTTTTGGAGAGGATCTCAACAGCCTCCTGGTCCATCACGAGCATCGCCTTGAGCCACTTCTCCGTTTTTTCAGCTCCTCCCAGGTCTGCCTTGTTGACGACGTAGATGTCCCCTATCTCCAGTATCCCCGCCTTGTTTATCTGGATGTCATCTCCCATCTCGGGCATCAGCACCACTATGGCTGTGTCTGCAACCTCTATGACGTCCACCTCGCTCTGTCCAGCGCCGACAGTTTCTACCATGATGATGTCGAAACCGAAGGCGTCCATCAGCCTGACGACATCTCCGGTCTTCGCCGCCAGGCCACCAGCCTTGCCGCGGGAGCTCATGCTCCTGAAGAAGACGCCGGGATCGAGCCATAGCTGCCTGTTTGTGTCCAGCCCATCCATGCGGAGCCTGTCACCAAGGAGGGCGCCGCCGGTGAAGGGTGAACCGGGATCAACGGCAACTATTCCAACCTTTTTACCCCTCTTCCTGAACTCCTGGGTGAGCTTGCTTACAGTCGTGGATTTACCAACCCCGGGAAAACCCGTTATGCCGACAACGTGGGCTCTGCCGGTGTATTTGTAAATGCGTTTCATCACTTCCTTCCCTTCCGGGAAGTCGTTTTCAACATACGTTATCCCCCTGGCCAGAGCCCTCTTGTTTCCGCTGAGGATTCCCTCAACTATTTCCTCAACTTCCATGTCATGCCACCGCTTTCTTTTTCCTTGCCTGCTCCTTCTTCTTCGGAACCATCTCCTTTATGAAATCGATTATCTCGCTGATGGGTGTGCCGGGAATAAACACACCATCAACACCAATGGCCTTGAGGTCGTCAAACTCGTCTTCGGGAATTATTCCGCCTACCAGAATCACCATCTCGTCCGGATCGCCACCGTATTCGCGAATGTAGTTTATTACTTTGGGAACGAGTGCCATGTGGGCTCCGCTGTGAAGGGAGATGCCCACAACGTCAACATCCTCCTGCACCGCAGCCATGGCAACTTCCTGCGGAGTGCGGTGGAGTCCGGTGTAGATTACCTCGAATCCGGCATCCCTGAGAAAGCGGGCAACAACCTTGGCTCCCCTGTCATGACCATCAAGGCCGACCTTCGCAACGAGAACCCTGATTTTCTTCTCCATCTCCTCACCCCCGTGATGAAATAAAAATTTAGATTATGATGGGCTTCTTGTAAGTGCCGTAAACTTCCTTCAGCACTCCCATCATTTCTCCAACCGTCGCATAGGCCTTGACCGCTTCCAGTATTGCGGGCATCACGTTCTCGTTGTTCTCCGCAGCGCTTCTCAGCCAGTCCAAGGCTTCCTTAACAGCTTCGCTGTCCCTCTCAGCCTTGACCTTCTTCAGCCTCTCAATCTGCCTCCTCTGAACTTCTGGATCGACCTTCAGAATGGGTATCTTGAGCTTCTCCTCAATGGCAAACCTGTTCACGCCCACGATTATTCTCCTGCCCTCCTCGACATCCCTCTGATAGGAAGCGGCGGCGTTGCTTATCTCCTTGATGAAGAAGCCTGTTTCTATTCCCTTGAGAACGCCCCTGAGCATGCTTCCCTCACCCATCTTCCTGATGCGCTCGATGTAGTCCCAGGCGAGCTTCTCCATCTTGTCTGTAAGCCACTCCACGTAGTAGCTGCCGCCCAGCGGGTCTATGGTGTCGGGGATTCCGCTTTCGTAGGCTATAATCTGCTGGGTTCTCAACGCCACTCTGACTGCTTCCTCACTCGGCAGAGCCCAGGCTTCGTCAAAGCTGTTGGTGTGAAGGCTCTGCGTGCCGCCAAGCACCGCTGCCATGGCCTGTATCGTCGTCCTTACAATGTTGTTGAGGGGTTGCTGGGCTGTCAGAGAGCAGCCTGCCGTTTGAGTGTGGAACTTGAGCCACCAGGAGCGGGGGTTCTTTGCCCCGTACTCCTCCCTCATTATCTTTGCCCACATCCTTCGTGCAGCCCTGAATTTCGCTATCTCCTCGAAGAAGTTGTTGTGGGAGTTGAAGAAGAAGCTGAGCTGGGGTGCAAGCTTATCGATGTCTATGCCCCTCTCTATTGCTGCCTCAACGTAGGCCATTCCGTCAGCTATGGTGAAGGCCAGCTCCTGAACGGCTGTTGAGCCCGCTTCCCTGATGTGATAGCCGGATATGCTGATGAGGTTGAATTTTGGAACTTCCTCAACGCCCCACTCGAATATGTCGGTTATTATCTTCACAGAGGGCTCAGGCGGGAGGACGAGGGTGTTCTGAGCATGGAACTCCTTCAGCATGTCGTTCTGTATCGTACCGCGAAGCTGGTTTCTTGGCACGCCCTGCATGTCGCCTATCGCAACGTACATCGCCAGAATTATGCCTGCCGGCGGATTGATGGTGAAGGACGTTGAGACTTTGTCGAGGGGTATGCCGTCAAAGAGAACCTCAAAGTCCTTGAGAGTGTCAACAGCAACCCCTACTTTCCCAACCTCTCCGTCAGCAAGTGGATCGTCGCTGTCCAGGCCCATAAGCGTTGGGAAGTCGAAGGCCGTGCTCAGGCCAGTCTGGCCCTCCTTCAGCAGCATCTTCCACCTCGCATTCGTATCCTCTGCCGTGCCAAAGCCAGAGAACTGTCGCATCGTCCAGAGCCGGCCGCGATACATTGTTGGATAAACGCCCCTGGTGTATGGATAATCGCCGGGATAGCCGAGGTCTCTGAGGTAGTCCAGATGGGCAACATCTGTGGGGTCGTATATCCTCTTCACCTCGATCCCGCTCAGGGTTGTGAAGCTCTCCTGCCTCTCTCCACCCTTTTTCAGGTAGGGCTGGAGGCACGTTTTCTCCCATTCCTCCCTCTTCCTTCTTATCTCCTCAAGACGCTTTTCATCCAGCATGAGCATCACCTGACAGGTATCAGCATTATTTAACACCTGGTTCTAACATATTAAATCGGGAAGATTTTTTAAGTTTCTGGGATGTTGCAAAGGGTACTGCAGCCCGTCAGAACTTCCCGATTATCCCCCTTGCGATGGTGTTCAGCTGAACCTCCTTCGTCCCCTCGTATATTTCGGTTATCTTTGCGTCCCTGTAGAGGCGCTCAACGTCGTACTCGGCAATGTAGCCGTAGCCGCCGTGCATCTGTATCGCTTCATCGCACATTTTTACTGCCAGTTTTCCGGCGTAGTACTTGGCCATGGCAGTCATGGTGGCATCTGGCTTACCTGAGGCTGCCCTCCATGCGGCATTGTACACGAGGAGCCTCGCTGCTTCGAGCTGCGATTTCAGGTCAGCAAGTCTGTGCTGTAGAGCCTGGAAGGCACCGATTGGCTGTCCGAACTGCTTCCTCTGCTTTACGTAGTTCAGTGTCCTATCGAAAGCTCCCTGTGCGATGCCCAGGGCCTGGGCAGCAATCTCAATTCTGCTCTCGTTGAAGAACTCCAGAACCTGATAGAAGCCCCGGTTGAGCGTGCCTATTACGTCTTCCTCGCTCACTCTGACATCCTTGAAGCTAACTTCAGCAGTGGGAGAGCTCCTGATTCCGAATTTTCCATCGATTTTCGTTGTTTTGAGTCCTTCAGCGTCCTTTCTGACGAGAAAAGTGGTGAAGCCCCTGTATCTCGGCTGCGCATCGGGATCGGTTACGGCGAGAACGATGAAGTAGTCGGCAATTGTGCCGTTGGTTATGAAGGTCTTGGCCCCGTTTATGACCCATTCGTCCCCGTCCTTCTCCGCCCTCGTCTTTATTGCTGTCAGGTCGCTCCCCGCTTCGGGCTCCGTGTAGCAGCCGGCAGTAATGGCCTTTCCACCTGCAACCTTCGGAAGAACCTCCTCCTTCATCTCCTGGCTGCCAAATTTCAGGACAACTTCGGATGAGAAGTCTGAAAGGATGATTGCGCTTCCAATTGTGCTGTCCGCCCTGCAGAACTCCTCGACGATCAGTACGTTCTCGAAGACCGTCATTCCCGCTCCGCCGTACTCTTCAGGATAGTGGACGCCGATGAAGCCAAGCTCGCAGGCCTTCTTCCAGAGGTCAAAGGGAAACTCCTCCTTCTCGTCGTACTCCCTCGCTCTTTCTGCTGTGAACTCGTTTACCGCAAATTCTCTGGCAGCCCTCTGAATGTCCTTCTGATCCTGACTAAGCTCAAAATTGACCAAATCTGACACCTCCGGAGTTTGTCATTACTGATTGTAGCAATACATAAATGCTTTTCGAAAAATATCGGGTTTCTTCAATGCTTAATCGTTATATAATCCACCAGCGCGCCCAATCCGCCAGTCTGGCTGTTTGGATTGTGATTAAAAAAGATTCGTTCTCTGATTTTTCAGCTCATCTTTCCCGCATCTCCCGCCTGAGAACGGGGTCTTTGGTGGAGAAGTCAACGTAGAATCCCAGAGATGTCAGAAGTCTGTGGGAATGCTTTCCGCTGCCGTGTAACATCAGCTCCAGAACGTCCGGTGGCTCATCGATGTCCACGCTTGCCAGAAACGAGTCGAAAACGGTGAATTTAAGGCCAATTGATTCGGCAGCATTCATGTGTCTGAAAAAGCTGCCGAAGTGGTAGGAGACCCTGAACCTGGAGTCTCTCACAAGCAACATGTTTGTTCCGCCTTTCCTGCCCGGAGCTGCAACCACATCGCCCTCGGTGCTGAAGAATTCCTTGAGGATTCTCCTGTTTAGAAGTGGCAGGTCGGACATTATTACTGCAAGCTCAGCATTTCTGCATATATCGGCTATGGCAGAGTTTACGCACTCATCCAGGCTTCTTTCATCCACCAGAACCCTCCCCTCGAACCACTCCCTCTGGAAGGGCTCAGGAGAGATTACTGTAACATCTTGGGTGTTTTTGACCCCTGAAACTGCCTCATAAACGTCTCTCAGCATTGATTCAGCCAGCAAAAGCCGCTCGTCATGGCTCAGGATGGACGAGAGCCTTGACTTGGGATTGGAGGGTTTGAAGGGTATGATGACGTTGATGTCCATGGCCGCTGTCGGAATCAACAGCAGAAAAGCATTGCCCTTGCCTTCTTCGACAAACTTATATTTCATATTTTGAAGTTGGAGGTATGAACGACCTGATCTGCAAATTCGCTGTCAGGGAAGGCAAAAGGTTCGGGGAGACCATAGATGTTTACAACGGCCATGTCATCGTCAAGGTCAGCAGCGAATTCATCGGCATCCCTCTGGAGAGGGTGGAGAAAATCTCAGATGATGAAGTGCACTTTCAGGATTTCAATGAGGGCGAGGCGAAGCAAATCGGGCTGGCATGGATTGAAGAGAAATCAAAGCCCGTAAGCATTGAGGAGCTGAAGTCCTACGGCTTTGGTGAGGAACAGTAAAGGGATGGGGATGGAGTACAAGCAGGTGATTGTTGTAAGGGAAGACCTAAAGCTCTCGAGGGGCAAGCTTGCGGTTCAGGTTGCCCATGCCGCTATTCTCGGCTATGAGAGATGTGATGAGAGAACACGGGAGATGTGGAGGCTGACGGGGCAGAAGAAGATTGTGGTGAAGGTTCCAGACCTCAAGACACTCATGGAAGTAAAAGAGAAAGCAGAGGAGGCAAATCTGACCGTTGCCGTCGTCAGGGATGCGGGCTTAACCGAGGTGCCGCCCGGCACCATTACGGCACTCGTCATCGGCCCGGACGAGGAGAGGAAGGTGGATAAAATCACAGGAAGCCTTCCTCTGCTGAAATAGTTTTGATTTAAATCATGAGCCCAGTTTAACCATCTTCCTGTCATCCGGGAGTGCCAGTGCGAATGCAAAGGCCACAACGACTGCTGAGGTCAGAAAGATGAAGTAAATCCTTGCGCCCTGGATAAAGTACGGTGCCAGGAACATCATAACAACGGAAATCGTTCTGCTTACGAGTCCAACGAATCCTGTGGAGCTGCCGTGAATCTCCTTTCTGTGGAAGCTTCCAATCCAGTCCATGATAACCGGATAGGCTGGCAGCATCAAAAAACCAGCAAGAGAAAGAGACACAAAGAGCAGAATTTCTGAAGGCCTTAAGATGAAGAGAGCGAAGAGAAAGGCTATTAATGGGATTACGGACTTTATGTACCTCGCCCTCAAATTGAGCCTCGATATCTGGCTGGGAAGCAAGGCGACTCCCACAAGGCCCAGGATTATTGAAAGTGCAACCGCGTCGCCGGCAACCTCCTGAAGGCTCACATCCTGAAGCGCAGGCTGAAGCCAGGTTGCGAGGTTATCGAAGACAGCAACACCAAGGCCAAGTATGATTCCTATGAGCCACAGGTCTTTCTGGCGGGCAACCCTTCTGATGCTGACGCTGCCAGAAGCACCGGTCTCGCCAGCTGTGCCAGCGTATCCCACTTTCAGCGCTCCTATCCCGAGAGCAAACATGAGAATTGCTGCAACGGAAATGAATGCCGACGGCAGCACAAGGTAGAGAATCCCACCGGCTCTGTAGAGCTCTACACCGGTGGAGAGGGAAAACACCGTTCCGAGGTACATTGAGAGGCTCAGAATCGAGACCACGAGGGCTCTCCTCTCCTCAAAAAAGTGACTGGCAAAGGGGACAAAGGCGTTCAGAAGGAAGGGCTGTCCAATCGCCCCGAAAAGCTGGGAAATAAGCAGCCAGAGGTATTCCCGGTATCCGGCGATTCTGAGCACCCCTGCAAGGAACGTCAGAACCATGCCAAAAGTGAACCAGAATCTGAAGTTCCTGTCAAGGAAGTTTCCTGATGGAAGGGTGAGAATGAGAAAAAACAGCGGATACGTGACTGCAAGGTATCCCACCAGATTCACGGAGACGCCCAGGTCTTTTGAGACGTACGTCACGACAGGAGAAAAGGTCACCCATATCGCCTGGGAAGAGAAAACCATCACAATAAAAGAAAGGAGGAGCAATTTTTTCAATCATACCACCTCACGACCAGCTCCTTCACGATCTCCTCAGCCACATCTTCACTCAGCTGCTCCAGAAGGAGAGCTGCAACGCTCGAATCGAGCTTTCCACTCTCAAACTCCTGCAGAATCTCCGCAAGTTCTCCCCTGCCGATTCTCTGGAGCAGTTCATCAACATTCACCGGGCTCTTTTCCTTTACCGCAGTTTCGGCGTCTGAGATGAATTCGCCGGCAACATCGTCGTGGATGGGCGAGATGGTCAGGTGGATGTTTGGAGGTATGGAGTACTCTGAAACGCCCCTCTGGAGATGGAAGTGCCAGCCCCGCTTCCTCATGGCGGCCATGAACCCGAGGAGCTCTGCATCGGGGTTGTGCATGGAGAGAACCTGCGATTCAACGGGCCCAACGCTTTCAAAGCCCAGACGCTTCAGACCCCTTTCAATTTTGTTTCTCGCAGACAGAACCTTTTTCGCAAGCCTCACGTAGCCCTCCTCTCCCAGATACTTCATAACGGCAAAGGCAGAGGCAAGCGGGCCAACAGATCTGGAGGAAAGGACTGCTGTGTTGACAAAAATGTAGCCGGGGTTGGAGGTGTTAACGAACATGGCGTGCTTTTTGAGCTCCTTATTTCTGAAAAGCAGGACTGATGCGCCTTTAAGTGCGTAGCCGTACTTGTGGGCGTCCATTGAGATGGATGTGACCCCATCGATTCTGAAATCGTAGGGCTCAACCTTCTCGCCAATTCTCTCAAAGAAGGGCAGGAGGAATCCCCCAAGGCACGCGTCGACGTGGAGGAGCGTACCGGCGTCCTGTGCAATCTCTGCAACGTCCTTCACTGGATCGACGGTTCCGTAGGGCCAGTTGGGGGCGGAAAGGGCTATGAGCGCCGTATCATGCGTTACCAGACTGTTGATTTCATCGACATCCGCCTTCAGGTTTGCATCTATTCCCGCCGTCCTGACCTTCAATCCCAGGTAGCTGGCGGCTTTCAGAAAGGAGGGGTGGATTGTAAAAGGAACGACAATTTCGGGAGTTCTGGTAGCTCCCTTCATTTTCCTGAAATAGTCTCTTGCAGACTTCACAGCCAGCATGATGCTTTCGGTTCCACCGTACGTAAAAACCCCGGCAGAATCGGGTTCAGAGTGCATCAGCCTTTTGCAGAAGGAGACCAGCTCCCTCTCAAAATAAATGGCGCTCCGGAAAACTGTGAAGTCGAGAATGTTTTTGCTGTAAAACCTGACCAGAGCTTCCAGAGCTATTTTTCTGAGGGTTTCGTCCCCGGTTTCATAGAAGTACGCAAAAAGCTTTCCCGAATGCGGATCGATATCCAGCCCTTCAACCTCGTCCAGAATCCTGCCGACATCCTCCATGAAAAATTATTGCATTATACACAGATATAAATTTACTGAACCGAACAGATGCC